>NZ_CCXR01000002.1 GCF_000821085.1 Bacillus sp. B-jedd | reverse complement strand
ACGCTAGATGGAATCCCTTTATTGAGATGGTTACAAGAAGATCACCAGAAAGCCACTGACAAATAAATTGTTGGTGGCTTTTTATTTTGCACAGTTCGGTTCTATGGCGACACAATGATAGATCAGTGACATGAAGAGGAGGCAGAATAATGAAAATTCACAAGCTTTGTAAAAGTAAAAAAATACAGGTAATTAATGTCGGTTTATAGCTATATAGGTTATTTTTTGTTAGGTTTTCCAATAAACATTTCAAGGTATTCAAATTTAGTGAAGGAGGGTAAGAATTGAATTATTATGAGGCCAATTATCCGTATTATGCCCTGTTGAAAGCATCCAATAAAAATGAAGCAATCACATTATACAACCTAACAATTGGAGAATTAATAGATGAAGAAGAAATGATAGAAGTTAGTCGAGATTATGCCCTTGCAATGTTTACCAGCGGACGTACAGAAGAAGGAAAAATAATTGGAATTTACGAAATTATTTTAGAATTTAATTGTGACAATAAAAAGGTTCTACTTATTGATAGTGCATTGTCTTAAAATCTTCTTGTTGGTATCCTTTTACTATGGAAATTTTTTCTTAGGGAGGATATCGTAAATGAGGTATAGAAAAATAAATATGAAGGTTTTATAATAAGAAAGGTTTTAGAAAGGGAGGCGATTATAAATTATGTTAAAAGATTGTATGGAGATTATTGAGAATAAGCTTAACTATGAGGAATTACAAAAATTATCTCGTACCCTTTATGGTTTATATGACCCTTTCTTACTTGATTTGAAAATATGGTCCCTTATCCAAGAAACTTTACCTAAAGAGACATTTGATCATATTGAACCTTTTAAAAATAAACTGGTAGGCCATGCTATAGTAAACGAATTAGTGATAAAATATTTTCCTGGGGAAATTACCATCAAATATAATTTTATTAAGAACTATTTAAATCGCATAAACGAAGTCACTACATTCGAATTAAATGTGGGGTCAAGTAGGTTAGATATTGGCAGAATTAACGGGAAGTCCATTGCTTACGAAATTAAGACCGAATTGGATTCGTTAGATAAGTTGGATAAACAAATAAAAGATTACAGCAAGGTATTTGAGTATGTATATATAATTATTCATCCTATACATTATAATAAAGCAGCTGCAATAATTCCTAGCCATTGTGGAATTATTACATATAATTTGAAAAGGGATACTTGTAAATTTCACTTTAGAAAAAAAGCTGAAAAAAACAAATCCATTTGTCCTAAAGAACAATTAACAACTTTAACAAAAAAAGAATTGGATTGGGCTTTAAGGCAAATGGGGGAATATAATATTACTTTGGATAAGATACAAAAAGAAGAATATATTTTTGAAAAATTTTCTCAAAGTAAAATAAACACCCTGTTTAAGAGGGTGTTAAAGAAAAGATATAATTCAAAATGGGAGCATCTTTGTGATAATTTTGTAAATATAATGCCTGTAGATGTGCAGTCATTTTTTATGACACAAGCCGACCCTTATTGGGTTTATTATAAGAATTCTTCCATGGTATAAAGGTAATGGCTACAAGCAAAGCCTTTCCATTCCGGCTGGCTATTACCTTTTTTTAGTTTCTTTTGTATATTGCTTACGTTACAACACCCATTGCAGTTAGTCTTATGAGTAACAGAGAATTCATTCCATACAGCCGATGTGGTAATGGAAGGGACCACAATGGTTTCAAATGAGTCTGCTTGTTGCAAAACCCCTTTAAACCCAAAATAAGAATTAGCATTCCAGGAATACATAATATAACCTGGGCTAATCATACCACCCTTTTTTAACTCATCTTTTTTTACTCCGCAATAATCTCCGAAAGCTGAAAAGCCTAGATTACGGTATTCAGTTAGTAAACTATTATCTGCTTCTTTTACAATTTTTCCATGATCCAAATCGACATTTGTTAATTTTCTTGGTATTGAGGATCTAATCAGCACTGTACTAATATTCTTTTGTAAAGCCAAGCTTTGAATAGTTTTATACATTTGTGGATTAATTGGATGAGAATGAGAAGCTTCATCAATATCCAACAATACAATATCCCCTTGTTTAACAAGACCACTAATTTCATTAATTGCGTTGTTAAACATGCTTGGATAAAGTCTATAAGCAATTTGATTATAATACTTTCTTAAATGTGTATCTTGCGATGTTAGGTACTGATTAATATATGGAGAATTTGGATCATACGTAACAACCGGTATAATTTTATCGCTCTTATTAACTAACCTTTGATCAGACAATAAATTATATCTTGTTTTTGGATTAGCTAAAATCGGAGTTAAAAAATCAAGAACAGGCTTAATTGTTGCATTTCCTAATTTAAGGTACATAGGAAAATCCACCATTACCTTAGTGTTTAAATTTCCTATATCAGCAATTAGTTGGTCAATTGTATCATTTTTACTTCTTGTCGTTGGCTTCTCTGTAACAATTTCAATCAAAGGAAGAATTTTATTACTAATGGATGTTGAAGCTAATGCTTTTCTTTCCTGGCTTCTAAAACGAAATACTGGTACATACTTAAAATTCGACAGAATATTTCCCCCCTCTTTTAATATCACAAAAGCTCCCTATTAAATTGTACAATTAACACAAATAAAATAACACAATAACTTCCAACAATTATGAAATTTGTCAAAAGATAGCTAAAAATAGAACCTCCATTTGATAGTGGAGTGCTAAAAAAAATTGGTCATTTTCAAAAAAAAAAAGCCACCCATTATTTGGCTAAATACCAAAAAAAATTAGGAAATTAGGGACGAAATACAAGGAATGGGTTGAAATAACTTACTCTTACTTAAAAAAACACCCCATACGGGGCGTTTTTTTGTTTTTGGTATTTAAAACTCTTATTTATATACTGCATATGACTGTTTTATTAATGCAGAATTAGCATATAAATCTACCAACTTTACAGTTCCAATTAAAGTTACTGCAACGGACGCAATACCTACTCCATTATAGCCGGCAAGGGTCCACTTATAATCCCCTTGAGCGTTAACATCATACCCTACTTTTTCGGCACGTGCGTCCGTTATTTTTGTTGAACCTGATACAGTAGAAGGGAAGACTGCGTAAGAACCTGCTTTAGATGTACTTGTCATTGTTATTCCACTTGAATTTAATTTATAAAACATGTTTAAAACCATGTGAGTGTCAGGGTAAAGAAGGTGATAAAACGCATAATCAATTTTATAAACCTTATCACCGAAGCTTTGAGTTAATTGCTTGCTAGTCGGAGTTGAAGCCAATGTAACCATATCTCCAGTGCTTATTGGGAATTCTTTAGTAATAACGGGTGACTCAAGATCTTTAGATACCGTTAAGGTAACTAGACCATTGCTTTCAGTTTCACTAGTAATTTCAAATGATTCTCCATTCAAAAGGCTTGCCTCTTCGGATAATTCATTTACAGCCTCTTGAAATTCGTTTGATAATTTAAGTATGTAAGCATCTAAGACTGAGGGATCAGTATTTTCAAATATAAATTGTCTTTCAACTTCTTCAGGCAGGGTATTATCACTCTCAAAGAAAGCAATTTTATCTTCTAATGCCCCTAAAGTATTGATTTCAAATCCTTCCGCATTTCCTTTCAAAACATTGGTTGAAGAAATAATGAAGATACTGGAACAAACAATAAAAATTTTTTTAAACATTCTGTACATCCTCCTAAATTTGTAATATGATACAAATGAACAATAACATATTTTTACTATTTTATAGATATTTTTCCCAAAAAAGTCAAAAAAAGTTAACAAATAGGAGGTTAAAATGCTTATTCGACTTAGAATCCCATTAATTCTCTTGACTTTAGGTTTAATGTCTGGTATCTTTCAACTTTTTTCATCCTTTTTACCAGAGAACTACATTTATTTAAGCTTCATATTTTTACTTCCAATTGGGATTGCTATTTATGTTTTTGAAAAAACAAATTTAGCTGAAAAAAAAGTGCCCTTATCATTTGGTATTCTTTTGGTAGTTGTTGGAGTTATTACTGACTTTATTATGAAATAACTTAAGACAGACAATCATACTAGGACAAGTTTGGGCAAAATCATCTTCTTCGGAAGATGATTTTTTTGGTTCTATTCATCCTTAAAATGGTGGAAGAACGCCTGGTTGGCGCCGCTATAGTTAATTCAAAATATCAAATTGAAAAGTTATAATTTACTAGTTAATTAATCAAAAATTTAGTATAATGGGCTTATGAATAACTGAATAAGTCCGAGATCGAGAATAAAACGTGAGGGCACTGATTAAAAGCATTTTTTGCTATTAATTAGTGTCCTCTTTTTATATTTATAGGGAGGGAAGATGTTGAGCAATCCACTTGTTATTAACCATAATACTTTTGGTGAGTTGCTGATTATTGTAGAGCATGGTAAGCCACTGTTTCCAGCTACAGAAGCTGCAAAAACACTTGGCTATTCAAACCCTCAAAAAGCCATTAGGGATCATTGCAAGGAAGATGGGTGCACGATTCGTTCAGTCACCGATTCAATGGGAAGACCCCAACAAAAGAAATTCATCAATGAGGGGAATTTATATCGGTTAATCGTTAAGTCCCACCTGCCAGAAGCAGAACGGTTTGAAAGGTGGGTCTTTGATGAAGTACTTCCGACAGTTAGAAATACGGGCGGTTATGTATCTAATGAAGATATGTTTCTCCAAACATATTTACCCTACGCGGATAATCAAACTAAAATGCTGTTTAAAGCAACATTAGAAACCGTTCGGAAACAAAATGAGCAAATGGCAATCATGCAGCCCAAAGCAGATTACTTTGATGCTCTTGTCGACCGGAATCTTCTAACGAACTTTAGAGATACAGCTAAAGAACTGCATATCGGAGAACGAGGCTTCATTAAATGGCTCCAAGAAAATGGGTTCGTATACCGGGACCTTTCGGGGAAACTAAAACCGTATGGGAAACATGTACCGGAATTATTTAATATCAAAGAGTTCGAAAGGAACGGGAAAGCCGGAGTACAAACTTTAATAACTCCTAGAGGCAGGGAAACATTTAGACTGTTACTAGAAAAAGCAGTTTCATAATTTGTCCGAGATCGAGAATAAAACGTGAGGGCACTGATTGGCCAGGCAAGTATTTGCTGTTGGCTGATTGGTGCCCTTTTTATTTGGGGAAGGTGAGGAGGATGAGAAGCTTGCAGAGCGAGCTTGGTAAATGGGCAGCAAAGAATAGCCATAAAATCAATTCAGACAAAAAAGAAAAGCTAGAAGGGTCAAAAAGAAAAGAGAAGCTTTCGACAAGAGAAATTAAAGATTTAATGGGAACTTTTCAGCCTACATATAAACGCTCAAAAGGCGGGGCCATTAGACAAAGATAACTATAAAAAGAGGTGGGGAAATGGGAAATCAAATCAATTTTAACTTGCCGTCCATTGATCGTGAGGCCACCAAGAAAGCAGTAGAAGCAGCATTAGAAAAATACAGGATATTCTTGCTTACACAATCCCCTGACAAGCAACCTAAAGTTACACAAAACTTTTCAATGGAAATGCCTGCTTACTCAAATCAATTTCATTCCTCTACAGAAGAAGCAGCAATTAAAAACGCTGATTATGAGATGGAGAGGGAGCAATACATTAGAAGAATTGTTTTAGCTGTCAATCGGTTAAGTCATTGGGAAAGATCCATAATCATTATGCGCTACATGTCCCAGGAGGATTATTACGATTATGAACTGTATAACGAGATGGGAATGAGTGAGCGTAAATATTACCGTCTTAAGGCCAAGGCTTTCTATAGATTAGCATTTGCCCTGAAAGTTGAAGTATATGAAGAGGGCGTGACAGCATGAACTTTGTACAGCCAATAAGGGACCCGGAAATCATAGCAGGTATAAAACAATATCTAAGGGATGAAAGTGATCGCAATTACATGCTGTTTGTTTTAGGAATTAATTCAGGCCTTCGTATATCTGATATTTTGCCACTTAGGGTAAAGGATGCTCAAAAATCGCATTTTACTTTAAGAGAAACAAAGACAGGCAAACAGAAACGTATCCAAATCACCCCTTCATTAAAGAGGGAACTTAGACGGTATACAGATGGGAAGGATGAAAATGAATTCCTTTTTAAAAGCCGGGAAGGCTATAATAAGCCGATTGGCAGGAGCATGGCATATAAAATACTACGTAATGCTGGGGAACGGTTTGGGCTGGATGAAATAGGTACACACACGCTTAGAAAAACGTTCGGCTACCATTTTTATCACCAGACAAAAGATGTAGCCATGTTGCAGGAGATATTTAACCATAGCTCACCAAAGATTACTTTAAGGTATATTGGCGTTGATCAGGACAGCATGGACAAAGCCATGAGTAAGTTCAAAATATAAGAGACCGTTTGCTTAAATGCAGACGGGTATTTTTTTGTCATCATCTTTTAGTTAACCATAAAAAGTTGTTGTGTAATTCATTTCCAATAAACGCTACAATAGTATTGACATCAAGGCTTACAGCCTTTATATGAATTCAACAAAATATAAGATATGGATAACTAAAAGGAGAAGATTAAGATTGAAGGATAAAAAGGTTGGAGCCGAGCATTTAATCTATATGATTATTATCTTTGTTATTTTTATTTCTTTTACCTTGGTCCTGTCATTTGGAGATATACCAAATGCAAATAGTATTTTGGGGGTTGCAGCAACAGTTTCCTCTATTATTTTATCTATTATTGCAATATTACTTTCATTAATTGATGTGGCTGGACAAAGACAATCAGTTGTTGACTTGAAAGAAACAGCGGATAAATTAAATGCAACTTCAGCGAAGTCACAAGACCTGTTGTTAGAAATGATAAATAAAATTGAACAAATAGAAGTAATTAGGGATTCTTTATTAGAGGATAGTGTAGCCAATGCTGAGTGGCGCAAGGAAGTGCAAAATTCATTAGAAGCAATTAAAGGGACCGGTAATGGGGAAAATAAAATCGTGGTAGATTTACTTAAGAAAATCGAGGAATCTAACAACGATTATAAATACAAGCAACTCAGCCTTTCGGACATTTTCGATATGGATCTTAAGCCAATACAAACTACAGGAAGTACAAATATAGCTAGAAATATAAATGTTATTAATGATTATATTTATAGAAATTATCTTCGAGGTAGTAGCGAAAAACTAAATACATTAGTAGATAAGATAAGAGAAGAAACCGGTTTAAACAGGACAAGAATTAAGTATGCAATTAATAAGCTTATTGACAACGGAAATTTATCCAAAACAATATCATCCAAAACACAAGAAGAATATATTCACATAAATTAATAAATGGCAGATTAATGGCAGACAAACGGCAGAGCGCATGGTTAAATTCCTGTTAATATGATATTACGGCAAGCTAAGCTTCCTTCTATATGAGGGGAGCCTTTTTTATTTACTCCAATCCTGGCCACGGCTGCCTGTTTGGGCGGCAGACCGTAGCTTTCGTTTACCCTCCTTTCACGTCCGTGACTGTAGCGGATAAGGATTGGATCGCAGCGGCTATGCTGCCCGCCGAAGTAAGAGGTGGCAATAAGTCATGTATTAATTGTGTGTAAAACACGAACAATTCTGACAATGGGTCCTTCCCAGGGAGGTACCCCATGCGGGGCTAGCGAGCCCCGGAATTCCGCTCCATGAAATAAAAAAATTTTACTTCGGAACTTCGGAATGGAGGTGAGTTTATGGGCGGGTTTAAAAAGGAAAATGGGAAGGTTGTTATTTCTACAAAAGAGTTATGCGAGTTGCTCGATGTTAGCGACAGAACGCTTACTGACTGGAAAAGGCAGGGGCTGCCCCAGCACAAACGGGGTTGGTGGGGCCTGAAGCAGGTCCTCAAATGGCGCGGGGAAATTTACAATGGCGATTCCGAAGTAAGCAAGGCCATAAACTTGCAACAGAAGAAGTTGGAGGCAGAAGTTGCATTTAAGGAAGCTCAATCGGAATTGACTAGGATAAAAACCGATATTGCAAACGGTAAATACATTGAGAAGGAATTGGTCGAGGCAGAATTGTCTCGATTTTTTCTTATCTTTAAAAAGTCTGCGATGTCCCTACCCAGGAAACTCGCAGGAGAAATTAGTTCATACGTAGACCCGATCGAGGCCAGGAAGATTGAAAAGGGTTTGTCCGATACGGTAAATGATGCTTTAGAGCAGATGAGTGTAGATGGGGTTTATCATGCGAAGAAAAAAAGAAAATAATCTTCCGGATTACATCGCCAAACCCCTTCGCTTCCTAAGGCCGCCGGAAAATTTAACAGTCAGTGAATGGGCGGACAAATACCGGATGCTTGATAGCAAATCATCTGCAATACCGGGGAGATGGAATAACTCCATAACTCCGTACTTGGTCGAGATAATGAATGAGTTCAATAATGTTGAAACTGAGGAAATTACATTTGTTAAGCCAACACAGGTTGGCGGGACGGAAGCTCTTCAAAATATGCTGGGCTATGTCATAATGCAGGATCCTTCTCCAGTCATGATAGTCTATCCTACAGATACTCTGGCCGAAAGCATTTCAGAGAACCGTCTCCAACCTATGCTGATGAATTCCAAAGGACTTAAAGGAAAGTTTCGTAAATTAGAATCAAGCCGGTTAGAGTTGCAATGTGATGGAATGTATATCAGCTTAAACGGGGCGAATTCACCGTCCTCACTGGCAAGTAAACCTATTCGCTTTTTGTTTCTGGATGAAGTGGATAAATATCCAGGAGCAAGCAAAAAAGAAGCTGATCCTATAAAGCTGGCCAAGGAAAGAACCAAAACGTTTTCAAATAAAAAGATTTTCCAAACCTCAACGCCTACACTTAAAACCGGACATATCTGGAAAGCAAAAGAAAATGCTGATGTGGTTAAACACTATAAAGTCCCATGCCCCCATTGTGGTGATTATATCGAATTGCAGTTTAAGCAGATAAAATGGCCAAAGGAAGAGGGTATGAGTAGTGCCGACCGTGCAGAATTTGCAAATTACATTTGCCAAGAATGCGGATGTATTATTACGGATCAGCATAAACCTCAAATGCTTAGATACGGAAAATGGGAGACAGTGGAACAAAGGACTAAGTTTCCCCGTAAAGTAGCCTATTGGATGAACACCCTATATTCTCCTTTTGTGCGATTTGGCGAGATAGCCAAAGAGTTCCTGGCGACTAAGGACGACCCTGAAGCATTTCAGAACTTTGTCAACTCATGGCTAGCAGAGCCATGGGAGGATACAAAGCTGAAAACAAATGCTGATATGGTTTTAGAACGACAGAGCGAATATGATCAGTTCGAGATACCGGATTGGGCGGTCATGCTCACAGGAGGCGTGGACGTCCAGGAAACCAGTCTGTACTGGACGATTAGGGCATGGGGTCCGTTTTTAACCAGCCAAAATATTGCACACGGTCAAGCATTGGGCTTTGGAGAAATTGAGAATGTGATGAATGCCGAGTACAAAAAGCGCAACGGTGAATCGCTCATGGTAAGTTTGTGCGGTATTGACTCCGGCGACCAGACTGACGAGGTATATGATTTTTGTGCAATGAACAGTGAATGGGCCATTCCGGTAAAAGGGATTGCAAGTGGATTCGCTCATTTTAAAATCAGTACCATTAACAAAACATCATCCAAAGCCCACGGAACGAGACTACTTTTGGTCGATGGGGGCAAGTACAAGGATATGATTGCTTCTCGTATGAAAAAGCCAAACGGTCAAGGCTCTTGGATGGTTTATAAAAACTGTGACCGCGAATACGCCGAACAGGTGACTGCTGAGCATAAGGTCAATGTCAAGGGGAAAGGAGGACGAGTGTCCCAAGTCTGGGTTCCGAAAACTAGCCATGCCGATAACCACTACCTTGACACGGAAGTTTACGCATTGGCGGCGGCAGATGTTCTGCATGTCCGGAATATCCACCTGATGCAGGTTGAAGAGGAATCATCGGATAGCACGGCACAAGTAAACAATCAGACCATGAATTTTAACAATGCATGGTTGAAAAATGAGTCTTGGTTATAGGAGGTAGGGAATATGACATTAAATGAACAGCTGAAACAAATAAATGAGGCCATTACTGCAATTGAAATCGGCGGCCAGGAATACCAAATCGGATCCCGAAAACTCAGGAGGGCCGATTTAAGTTTGCTGTACAAGAGGCAAAAGGAACTAGAGGCACAATTGAACTATGAAATGAATCAGCAGGGAGGGCTGGCCAATACCTTCGTCGCTGAGTTCGATAGGAGGTGAATCCATTGAGTTGGCTTGATAGCGCAATTGCATTTTTATCCCCACAGGCTGGCTATAAACGGGAAGCTTGGCGCAAAGGGTATGAGGAACTTAAGAGTTATGATGCCGGGTTGAATGACCGGCTTAACGGTGGTTGGCGGACGGTCAATGCCTCGGCTGAACAGACTGACGGCATGTACAGGGAAACCATCCGAGCCAGGGGACGGGATTTGGAAAGAAACTCAGACATACAGGAAAGTATTATCGGGGCTTTTGAGCGTAATGTGGTTGGTACTGGATTTAAACTGCAGGCTAAAACCGCAGACGAGGAACTCAACACACAGATTGAGAAGCTTTGGAAAGAATGGTGCAAGCCCAGAAATTGTGACGTGACGTTTCAACAAAGTTTTTCCGAAATTTGTAGAATGGTTATTAGGCGAAAGAAAATTGATGGAGGCATTATTCTCCTAAAGCGGTATACAAAGGATGGAATCGTGCCATTCTCCCTCCAGGTACGAGAAGTTGACGATCTTGATACCATGCAAACCGGAAAAAACGGAAAGCGGGTCCTGAATGGGATTGAATACAACGAGTTTAACAGGCCAATAGCATATTACTTCAAAACTTATGATGTTTACGGTTTTTATGCGGGGAAATCAGACCGCATCGAAGCCAAGGACGTCATTTTTTTATGGAACAAGAAACGTCCTTCGCAAATCCGAGAAATCTCAGAAATGTCACCAACAATAACGCGCATTAGGGATGTTAACTCCTACATGGAAGCAGTCAGTGTAAAGGAACGGGTAGCAGCCTGTTTATCTGTGTTTATCAAACGCCAAAGCCCTACCGCGGGAAGTATCGGCCGGCAGGGAAAAAGTGCATCTACTCAATACGAGGGAAAAACACTCAGTCCAGGCATGATTATGGAATTAAATCCGGGAGACGATGTGGCAACTGTTAATCCTCCAGCTCAAGGAGCAAGCGCAGCCGACTTTGTAAGATTGCAACAGCGCTTGACGGGGAGCGGGCAGGGGATATCCTACGAAGCTGCAGCCCGAGACATGTCCCAGGTTAACTACAGCAGCGCCCGTCAGGGATTACTCGAGGATCAAAAGACGTATGCTATTGAGCAAGAATTTCTTATCGACCATCTTCTTTCGGAGGTTTATGAAACGTTTTTGATATCTGCGGTTTTGAGTGGTGCACTCCAAATCAAGGATTTTTGGGAGAAGAAGAGGGAGTACATGGAACATATTTGGACCCCACCTGGACAAAAGTGGATTGATCCTTTGAAAGAGGCAAACGCAAATAGGGTATCGCTTGAAACCAATCAAACCACTTTAGCCGAGATTGCTGCGTCAGCGGGTCAAGACTGGAAAGACGTTGTTGACCAGAGGGCACGTGAACTGGAGTATATGAAACAGAAGGGGGTGATAACTAATGACAAAGAAAAAGGATAAGTCGCTGCAACTTAACAGATACGCAACGATTAATCATAGAACAATCAACGAGGACAAGCGCCAAGTGGAATTGAGTTTTTCAAGTGAAGAGCCTTATGAACGATGGTTTGGTTTGGAAATTCTGAGTCACACGGATGGAGCACTGGATTTAACCAGGCTTAACGAAATCGGCTGCCTGCTTTACAACCATAATAGGGATAAAGTAATCGGGCGTATCGATAACGCTTGGGTTGAAGGAAACCGCGGGTATGCACTAGTGACTTTTGATGATGACCCCGATAGCGATGTAATCTACCAAAAAGTTAAAAGCGGCACGCTAAAAGGCGTTAGTGTTGGCTATAGAGTAGACAGCTGGGAAGAAGTCTCAGCCGGCAAAGCATCCAGCGACGGCCGGTTTACGGGACCTTGCAGCATTGCTTTAAAATGGCTGCCTTTTGAGATTTCCATCGTATCTATCCCTGCGGATGCTACTGTGGGGGTTGGAAGGGAGTTGGGGGACGAACTAGTTCTTCAAAAAGGTGAAGTCCCTCTATCAATCTATTACAAACAGCTTCAATTAAACCAAAATATATTAGAGGTGAATGGTAAATGACTCTACAACAAATGTTAGCTAGACAAAAAGCAATCCTTGACGCGGCAAAAGCCGAGCAAAGGAACTTGAATGAAACTGAACAGAACGAATTTAATGAGCTCCAGAGGAATATTGATGCGCTGATTTCTAAACCAGGCAATAATACTGATCCTGGCGTGTCTGTAAATGCTGAAGATATTCAACGGCAGGCAATGGAAGCGGAGCGGCAACGCTCGTTAGATATTACAAATCTATGCCGTACTTTTGGGTATGATCCCCAAGAGTATATTTCTGCTGGAACTAGCATGGACCAGGTTCGGAAGTTAATCCTTGAGAAACAAATCGCTGAAAGAAAGCCCGCCAGTGTAGGGATCATACAGGATGAAGGTGATAAATTCCGAGATGCGGCACGTGACGGGCTGGCACTCCGTGTAGGCCTGACAGTT
Organism: Bacillus sp. B-jedd; assembly: GCF_000821085.1. Classification (GTDB taxonomy): domain Bacteria; phylum Bacillota; class Bacilli; order Bacillales; family Cytobacillaceae; genus Bacillus_D. Next base: position 204,877 of record NZ_CCXR01000002.1, on the reverse strand, counting down.
GAGAAGCCTGCGGTAGGTGCCACAGAGCTTCGCAATCTTTCACTACGTGAGCTGGCCAAGGAATCTCTTCGCCTCGAAGGAGTAGCCAACGCTTCTCGACTAAGTGATGATGAAATTCTGCGCCAATATATGACTCCTACTAGCCTGTTTACTGGCATCCTGGATCAGACGGCTCGTACTGTTTTTGAAAAAGCTTATACAGAAGCGGAAACGACTTATCAGCACTGGACCAAACGGGGAACTTTGAAAGACTTCCGTCCGACAAAGACATACCAGGTTGGTACTGCCGGTGAATTGCTGCTTGTCCCGCAAAACGGAGAATTGAAGCATGACATGGTGAATGCGGAAGAAGGTCCACAGCGCCAACTGTTAACATTTGGCCGTCAATTCTCAATGTCGCGCCAGGCATTTATTAATGACGATGTTGACTTCATTTCAACGATTCCTGCTCTGTATGCCCAGTCTGCTCGGCTTGGCATCAATCGCTTAGTGTATCAATTGCTTGCGAAAAACCCGGCAATCTGGGACGGTAAACAATTATTCTCGGCTGACCACAACAACATTTCCGGCGTTGCATCAGCGCCATCTGTTGAGGCTCTTTCTGACATGCGCATAAAAATGCGTAATCAAAAGGCTGCAGGGGGCGATGTAAAGCTGAATATCCCTGCTAAATTTATGCTAGTTCCTACAGCGCTTGAGACGGCGGCCGGGCAGTTCATCGGATCGCCTGTGGATCCTGCTAAAACGAATCCGAATATCAAAAATCCATTCTACAATACTCTATCTATCATCAGCGATGCAGAGCTTGACGATGCATCAGCAAACGGGGCGAAGGAATGGTACATCACCGCGGATCAATTGCGCGCGCCAATCCAGGTTGATTATCTAAATGGGGTGGACATGCCTACTATAGTCATGAAACAGCCACCAGCTGGGCAACTCGGTTACCTATGGGATATTTATATTGACTATGGCGTAACAATTGTAGATTACAAGACGGCTGTTAAAAATAACGGTCAATAATGGAAAGGGTGGTAATTTACTATGCTATATAATCCTCAGGCGCAATACGTACAACGCGGCGAAGCTATCGATTATAAAAATACCAGTGGGTCTGATGTTAAGGGAAATTCAGTCGTACCCTTGACGAATAGAATCGGCGTGGCGGGATGCGACATCCCGGTTGGCGGTACAGGAAGTCTTCATGTGATTGGGGTTTTCGACTTACCTGCCACAAGTACTGAGGCTTATACTGTCGGACAAGCTGTTTACTGGAAGGAAAATTCTATTACCTCAGAGGCAGCTGGCGCGATTCCCGCAGGATGGGTGGTAGATGCGAAAGCAACGGCCGGTACAAGGGTAAAAGTAAAAATCGGATAGGGTGAATTTGATGATGATTCTTGAAGCACTCAAACCAGTTTTTATTAACGGTATAGTAGTTGAAGTTGGGGGCAAGTTTTCTTGCCCTAACGACTTTGCCGAAAAATTGGTTGAAAGTAAATCCGCCAAGCCAATTAAGGAAAAGAAAAAACAGGTGGACTAAATGAATTTTAAGGACCAGCTGAAGAAAGACCTCGACGTCTTTATCAATCCTATGGAGTTCGGTGAGATTCATACTTTAGGGAACAAAGAAGTCACTATGATTGTTGAGGAAGATACCTTCGAAAAAATTAATGACAGGGCAGATGAATTTTCAAGGGCTACCGAGAACATTTATGAATCCATAACAGTTATTTACCTAAAAGCATCTGATTACCAAAAGCCAGCAGTTGGTAAAAGGATAACTTTGGATGGCGATAAGTATTATGTAGTTGGGGCATCCATTTCGGATGGGATATTAAAAATCAATTTGTCGGCTAATGAAAGCTACGGGTGATGTGTTATGCAATTACGGGCTGAAAATATTGAAAGGTTTGAAGAGTTGCTCCATAATGCCCCTGCAAAAGCAAATGCATCTGCAGCAAAGGCAATAAAGCGAGCAGCCGACTCGGCCCGCACACAAGCAGGAAAGTCGGCTAGACTTACTTATGAAATCAAACATGGCGATGTAATCAAAACCATCAGGATGACTAGGCCGAGACCGTCTAATCTTACGGCAGAAATAAAATCTACTGGTCCGGTAGTAAAATTGTTAAGTTTTAGGGTGAATCCAAAAACGCCTAAGCGTATGAAAAAAAAGGCAATAAGAGTAAGCGTGAGAAAAGGATCTAATAAAACCTTTGATCACGGTTTTGTTGCCAAAATGGGCAGCGGCCATGCTAACGTTTTTACAAGATCCACTAAGAATCGGCTACCTATCAAAAGTAGATATGGTCCTTCTGTTCCTCAGATGCTTGGCAATGAAAAGGTCATCGGCCAAATTGAGGATAGGGCAACAGAGGTTTTGGATAACCGCCTGGAACATGAATTTAATCGATTGTTGAGAGGTTGAATATGACCCCTATTGAATTGGTAGACGCGCTGGTAACGTTTATTGAAAAAGCAGTAAAAGATTACAATCTTGCAACAAAAGTTAACGGAGTGATGAAGGTTCCTGCTGTTTATGCAGGGTACCTTCCTCCGGAAGACGATGAGGAAGAACCGCTGAAGCCGGCTGACTATCCCTTTGTCATAGTTCGTTTTCTGTCCGATACGGACGATATAGGTGAAGATGAAACTACTAATATCGGACTCATAATCGGTACTTATAGCGACGATGACCAGAACGGCTGGCGTGACGCGCTGAATATCGCAACCAGGATAAAAATCGAGCTGAAGAAAAATCCCCTCATTGGCCCGTTTTCCCTCACAGGGAAAATTAGGACAGACATCTTTGAAGAGCAACTGCGACCATTTTGGCATGCCACAATGGATTTGAATTTTCATGTTCCCCAAGCCAAACCAGAATGGAGTGATCTACTTGAGTAGAAAGAAACAGGACAATAAAGACTTACCTGAAGTTTTAGCCGCTGGGCTGAATTCAAAAGAAATTGAGCCTAACCAATTATATGAAATATCAATAGACGGCAATGGTGAAGTTATTTCACATACTCAGGCATCAGACATGACAGTCTCCCAGGAAGAGGAGGCTGTTTTTATTTATTGCGGACCCTCGAGTCATCTGATTTCACGCTATAGCAGCTATAAAAACGGCTATCCTCTGCACCTTCAGGAACATCTGGAGAAATGCCCGGTGCTAAAAAGTCTGTTTATAGTTCCAGAACTCTTTTTGGAATTCGAGAAAAGTCTGTCAGAAACGGGTAGTGTGGAAAGCATTTGGTTCGATGAGGTAAAAGAATACTTTAGAAAGGTGGTTTCGTAATGGGTTATAAACATGGCGTTTACTCTTATGAACCCTCGGACGGATCTTCGTCTTTAATTTCTCCCATAACGGCTACTGCTGGTTTAAAGGTAGTCGTCGGTACAGCGCCAATTAATTTGGCAAAATCGACTGAATATGTAAATAAGCCTTTCTTAGCTAAGAATTTTAATGAAGCTGTTGAGGCTTTAGGGTATTCGTATGACTGGGACCACTATACATTATGTGAAGATATGGATGCCTCCTTCCGTCTTTATGGAATTGGCCCCGTAGTTTTTATTAACGTATTGGACCCTTCAATACACAAAACTGAAGAAAAGAAAGAAATCAATATCATCAATAAAAAAGCTGCGATTGAAGATAAAGGAATTTTACTGGATTCACTGAGTGTTAAATTAGCTGAAATTGATGAACAACCGTTAGTAAAAGGCAAGGACTATACTGCTTCTTTTGATGAAATCGGACAGGTTATTATTGCAGCTATTCCAGGCGGAGCAATTCCTGCTAACCAAACTACATTCTCTACTTCTTATACCAGACTTGATCCCTCAATGGTAACCGATACTGACATAATTGGCGGGATAGATGTGAATACTGGAGCAGCCTCTGGGTTAGAACTAATCAATAGTGTTTTCCCTATATTCGGTTTGGTGCCTGGACAGGTTCTTGCTCCTGGGTTTAGTGAAAATCCAACAGTGGCAGCGATTATGAAAGCAAAGGCAAACAATATTAATTCGTTTTTTAAGGCAATGTCAGTTGAAGACGTAGATAGTGGTGAAGCCAATATTTATACAAAAGTAGCTGATTGGAAAACAAAAAATCAATATAATTCTTCAAATGAAATCCCTTGTTGGCCAAAAGTTGCTTTGAACGATAAAGTTTACCACTTGTCTACTCATGCCTCTTGCGCAATGGCCTTGGTTGATTCACAAAATGATGATATGCCTTTTGTAAGTCCATCCAATAAGCCTATTCATATTAATAAAACGGTATTAAAAGATGGAAGGGAAGTTAATCTTGGACCTGAACAAGCCAATTATTTAAATGGTCAGGGTATTCTAACCGCTCTGAACTTTATCGGTGGATGGAAGGCATGGGGGAACAGAACTGGAGCTTATCCTGAGAATACTAATGTGAAAGATTCGTTTATCCCTGTCCGTCGTATGCACAATTGGATTTCGAATTCAATTATCTTAACAACGTGGGAAAAGGTCGATGATCCAACCAATAATACCCTGATTGATACCGTTGTGGATAGCCTCAACATGTGGCTGAATGGTCTTGTCTCCACTGGTGCCTTACTTGGGGGAAGGGTTGAATTCAGGCAAGATGAAAACCCAATAACAGATTTGCTCAACGGAACAGTTCGCTTCCATGTGTTTTTGGCAGAGCCGACACCTGGGGAGAATTTTGAGTTTATCGTAGAGTTTGATGCCACTTACTACAACCGTTTGTTCCAATAAGAAAGGAGCCTAAATAATGGGTCTAATACCTGAAAAATTAAATGATTTTAGGGTTTTTGCCAATGGCATGCCAGACTTGTTGGGAGTTGCAGATCTGCAGCTCCCTTCTTTAGATGCAATGACAGAAACAGTTAGTGGAGCCGGCATCGCCGGCGAATATGAATCTCCGAACTTTGGACATTTCCAGAGTATGAAATTCACTATTAACTGGAAAACAATCACAAACGAATTGGTAGAGTTTCTAAAGCCAGGTCCTATTAGTATCGACTGCCGGCTAGCCAATCAAATGTATGATCAAAAACTCGGTAAGCAACAGTTCAAAGCTAGCCGCGTCTTGGTCAAAGGGCCTAAAACGAAGAATGATCTTGGCAAGGCTGCAAAGAACTCGCCTTATGAAGGATCGACCGAAATTGAAGTTTTGTACTTAAAGGTTGAGTATGACGGAAAAGTCCTAGTTGAATTGGATAAAGTTAACTATATCTACAAAGTTAACGGTACTGACTATATGGCCGAAATTAGAAAAGCTTTAGGAAAGTAGGGATTACAAGTGGAAGTGAACCTGGTAAAGCCTATCACTCTTGATGGCGTAAAAATAGAAACTCTTGATTTGAAATTAGAAGACCTGACAGGCGAAGACATTCTTAAAGTCGATTTAGAATTGAGGGCTGAGGGCAACCCCCGCGGTCTTGATGATGTCTTTAACCAAAACGCGCTATTGAAAATGGCATCCAAGGCTTCTGGAATTATTGTAGACGATCTTAAAAAGTTGTCTGCACCTGATTTTCTTGAGGTTACTTTTAGTGTGAGAAATTTTTTGCTGGGATTGTCGGGGAATGCGGAGGAGCAAACGAGTTCCGTAGAATCCTCTTCAAATTAGCGGCCAGCAGCTATACCAGCATTGAATTCTGGGAGACAAAAACTATCAGGGAACTTGAAGCATGGAAGGAAGCCCTGGCCGAGGAGGTAGAATCCAATGGCTAAATCATATGAAATGCGTTTTGTGATTGGAGGAAACCTGGCCAGGTCTTTCTCCAATGCATTCTCCAGTGCAAAAACAAGCCTGACTGGACTGAAAAATGAAACAAGACAAACCCAAAAGACTTTAGATCAACTTGGGAGAGAATTCAGGCAGGGGAAAATAAGTGAAGACCAGTTTAGGACCTCTACAGAACGGCTTACACGGGAACTCGGACGGCTGGAAAGGGCCCAGAAGCGGGTAGGTTCACTGAAAACGACTTTTAGTGAAGGTGCGACAAAGGTAAGACATGCAGCTGGTATAGCCGCGGTAGGGACGGCGGCTGTAGCAACAGGACTTGCATATAACTCCCTGAATGAAGCCGGTGATTTCGAATCGCAAATGACAAAGGTTGGAGTTAAAGCAGAAGCCTCAAGAGCGGAAATGGATAAGCTGAGAGAATCGGCTTTATATTTAGGTGCTGAAACCAGTCTTTCCTCTTCTCAAGTCGCTGTCGCCATGGATGAGCTTGCAGCAAAAGGTTTTAATACAAATAAAATTCTCAGTGCCATGCCAGGAATCATTGCGGCAGCTGAGGCATCAGGAGAAGATTTGGGTCTAACCTCAGAAGTTGTAACATCTGCATTGAATGCTTTTGAATTGCAAGCCGGAAAAGCAAATCATGTCGCAGACGTAATGGCGATGAGCGCAAATAGAACGGCCGCCGGGGTTGCGGATCTTGGCTATTCGTTTAAGTATGCTGCACCAGTGGCTAAGACACTTGGAATTACCCTTGAAGAGTTGGCCGCCAGTACTGGTATATTGGTCGATAAAGGGTTAAGTGGGGAGCAAGCGGGAACTTCCTTGCGGATGGCTTTGAGTCGCTTAGCGAAGCCGCCTAAGGAAGCTAAAAAAGCCCTCGATAAATTAGGTATTTCCGTCGTCGATAAAAACAAGAAATTTAAGAGTATGGCCCAGTTATCTGAGGAGTGGGGTAAATCCACGAAAAAACTAACCCAGACTCAAAAAGTCCAATACGCAGCTGCGATATTTGGCGTGGAGGCAGCGTCAGGAATGCTTAACCTCTTTTCGGGCGGGCCTGAGAAAATCAATGAAATGACCAAGGCGCTTGAGAACTCATCAGGAGCTGCAGCAACAGCGGCCAAGGCCATGAAAGACAACTATTCAGGATCACTGGAACAATTGTCGGGAGCGATAGAATCGGCTCAAATTAAGTACGCAACCCCTATTCTTCCGGTACTTAAAGAAGTGTTTAATGGGATAAACGCTTCTTTGACAGCAAATTTGGGTGGGATTGAAGCAGCAGGAGAAAGAACAGCCAGGGCTCTTAGTCAGATATTTGAACCACTGACAGCCCCAATCGAAAAGCCCGTATTAACACAGGACATCAGGCATGACCCCGAAATGTTTAAGCAGTATCAAAAGGATTTAGCAAACTACGCTAAGTTTGGCGGAATGGACTTCGGCGACAAGGTAGTCTATATGCTAGATGAAGCTGCTGTAAAAATCGAGAAATGGCTTTCGGGATCCGGCGGAGACAGTATGAATAAAATCTTCACAAAGCTCGGAGAAATTGCAGCAAAAGCTTGGTTGGCTGCATTTGAAGGAACTGTGAAATCAACCGGTAGTAATCTTGTCCAAGGGAATTTTGCTGCAGCTGCAGGGATGGGGACACTGGCTTGGATAATGGGTGGTGGAGCGTTAGTTAGAGGAGCTTGGGGTGCCGGCAAGTGGGGATACGACAAGATAAAAGGTCGGAAACCACCTGCTGCTGCAACTACAGTTCCTACAACGCCGAGCTCTAAAACAGGGTCACGTTCAGATAAGCATTCAGGCAATAGTAGTGCAAAAAAGCAGCTTGTAGAGTCTAAAACCACAAAGGCTGCCGGAAAGAGTGTAGTTAAAGACGGTAGTAAACAATTCTTTAAAAGGACTCTTGGACCGCTTGGGCAACTTATGTTAATTAATGAACTGACCAATGCAACAGATGAAGTAGCCGACTGGGCATTTGGGCATAAAAAAGGAAGTTCAAAACCCAAAAAACTATTCAGTAATCCCTTTGACTTCACTCCGGAAAGATACACTGACACAAGAGTAGGAGCAATTCCGAAACTATTTGGGTTTGGCGGTCCAAAGGAAGAAAATAAACAAACTGTAGTTAGATCACACCGTCGAACCGTTGCTGCTGCCCAACCTCCTATTCAGAATGCGACTGTCCAAAATAATAAGTCCGTTGATACATCTGGAGTTAACGCTGCAATGCAAAGTCTGCTGCCGCAAATCCAATTAGCTACCAAGAATTTTTCTTCCTTAGCTATGTATTCCGGACAAGCCAGTAACCAACTGGTCGGACCGGTAACCGAACTGTCCAATAACGCAAAGGTGGCAGCGTTCAATTTTAGTCTCCTTACAATGTATGCGGGGCAGGCAAGTGGACAGATTGCGGGCTCGGCGTTTGACTTGTCTAACAATATTAAATCGGCAACGTTTAATTTTTCTGTCCTCACAATGTACTCGGGACAGGCAAGCGGATGGATTGCTGGGGCTTTTTGGGACATTAAAACCAAAGCTGGTTCAGTGGCGCATAACCTAGATATATTAACAGGATATGCCGGCCAGGCAAGCGGCTGGTTAGGCTCTTTAAACGGGATTCAATCGGCCGGGGAACGAGTCATAAAAGCGCTGAATAATTTGGAACGGAGAATCAATAATATTCAATTGCCAAGTGTGAATACCAAGAGGGTGAGCTATGATGGTTAAAACTTATACTACCTTACAGGGTGACACCTGGGATTTGATTGCATACCGGACATGGGGGAGCGAATATTTGCTCCCTCTTTTATTTGAAGCTAATTATAAATATCGAACTGTAGTGATTTTCCCAGGAGGAATCGTTCTGAACATACCTGAAGTTGATACATCTGAAATTACAGATAGACCAGAGTGGCTGAATGAAGATGATGATGAGTTTTTAGAGGATGAGGAACTATGATTGACAGTAGACGAACATATCTTTCTATCAGCTATAACGGCAAAAACATCAATTCGGGTTTGGACGAACACTTGAAAGATTGGATTTATACTGACAATTTAAGTGGCCAGATCGACGACTTGCAAATAAACCTTGAGGACATTTCCCGCAAATGGTTGGGTAGCTGGTTTCCGAGTAAAGGATCTACATTGAACGCGACAATTTATAAGCAGAATTGGAAAGGTAGCACCATAAAAGCTCCTCTTGGTAAGTTTGAAATTGACGAGATTGAAGCTAAACCGGGAGAGGTAAAAGTCAAGGCCTTAGCTGTGTCGGAGACTTCGAGCCTGCGGGGGCAGTTTAAATCAAAAGCTTGGGAAAAGACTACTCTAAAAGTGGTAGCTGGAGATGTCGCAAAACGAAACGGTATGAAACTGTACTATCAGGCAAATGACAATCCGAAAAAAGACAGGTATGAGCAGGAAGGCGAAACAGATTTAATGTTTTTGCATCGGTTGTGTCAGGATGAGGGTTTTTGTTTAAAGATAACCAACAAGTCGATTGTCATCCTTGATGAGGAAGATTACGAAAGAGCATCTGTAGTAGCCACAATAATATGGCCAAGCAATGAGACAGATGAAACACAAGTCCTTGACTGGTCAGCGAAAACAACGCTTAGCGGAGTATACAAATCATGCCGTGTAGAACATAAAGTAAGTAAAAAAAAGACTATCAAGGCAACGTACACGCCGCCAAAGCCACCCAATGTTGGCCGTGTCCTCATAGTCAAAGAGCAGGTTAAATCGGTGGCAGAAGCTCAGCGGTTGGCCAGAAAGCGTCTTAGGGAAGCAAACAAGGAGGCTACTACCGTTTGGCTTAAGATAGCATCGGAAAAACACTTTTACGCCGGCAACACTGTTAACTTAAAAGGATTTGGAAAGTTTGATGGTAAATATATCATTTCGCAGGCTTCCCATTCACAGGACGACACTGAACTTAAGTTAAGGAAGTGTCTGGAGGGATATTGATGTATGAAAAATCAGGAACTGTTGTCTCCGTTAATACAAATAGCATTACTGCCCGGGTAATGTTTGAGGACCTGGACGGTTTGATATCAGACGAACTACGAGTCGTCGGAATAGGTTGGATGCCAAAGGTGGGCGATGAGGTATTCTGCAGCTTCACTCAGGAGAAAAAGGGTTTTATTATCGGTCCTATAGCCGGGGGTGATTAATTATGGCCAAAATAGGGACGTTCGGCGACATCGTTTTTGAGGTCTCAACTTCAAAGACGAAAACTTTTAAGGAGTTCGAACGGAGTGGATCCGCGCGCTGGAATGATCACGAAATACTTGGCAAAAAACCAAAGTCTGAATTCTTAGGTCCAAGCCTTGAAGGAATCAGCTTTACCATTCTCTTTAAGGTTGAACTTGGAATCAACCCAATCAAAGAAATAGAGAAGTTACGAAAAATGCGAGATACCGGAAAGGCAGCTTCGTTTGTGATTGGGGGAAAGCCAATCTCAGCAAATTTTTGGACCATTAGGGAATTAAACGAGGCACACCAATTAGTGGACCAAAATGGTAATTTACTGGCGGCCGAGGTGAAAGTGGATTTAAAGGAATATTATATAAAGCCTAAAACTGCAAAGAAACCTACTCCAAAAAAGACAGCTGCAATTCCCTCAAAAAGAAATAAAACTTTAGGAAAAATCACCATCACTGTAAAGTCTGTAAACATCCGGAGTGGCCCTTCTGTCTCCAATAAGATTATCGGTTGGGCAATGAAAGGACAATTTTTTACTGTTTATTCGGTTAAAAACGGTTGGTACTCACTTGGGAACGGCAAATACATCACAGCCAGCCCGAAGTATTCAAAATTGAAAAAGAGTTAATTAAGGGGTGATTTAATGCAATATGCAGTGCCCCCATTTAAAAAAGTGGACTTTGGGGCAACAGGCGTTGAGGAAATACTTCAAAATGTTTCTTTTATTCTATCAACAATGGCTTTTAGCTGCCCTATGGATAGAGAATTTGGTTGGATACCTGATATCGACACGCCTATTTTGGTAGCCAGAGCAAATAATACAGCAAGATTAATTCACGCTATACAAAACTATGAGCCCCGGGCTGTTGTTGATGAGGTGCAAACTAGCGGAAACGCTCTAGAGGGTGAGATAAAGGTGATTATAAGGGTGAAGATAGATGAATCGATTTAATTTACCGGATATCAATTTTTTAGAAAAAGACCCTGAAGCCATTGAACAAGACATGCTTTTATATATTGAAGAAAAGACCGGTATCACTCTATCTAATGCTGATCCGCGAAGGAAATTTCTCCAGGGGCTAGTTTTGTATGTCGTACAAGAAAGAAATAATCTTGATTATGCTTTAAAACAAAATTTACTTGCTTATGCAGAGGATGATTTCCTTGATCATCTCGGCGAAGGTTCTAATACCCAGAGGCTTGATGAAAAAGGAGCAGAAACCATTATTGAGTTTACACTCGAAGAAGGACGAGTTTCTGTATTGGTTGTTCCAGCAGGAACGCTTATTTCTGTTGGGGCCGATATGTATTTTGAAACGATTGAAACTGTTGAAGTTCCGGTTGGACAACATTCTTTCTTAGTTAATGCAATATGCACCGAAGCTGGAGAAAAAGGGAATGGATATCTTCCTGGTGAAATCGCAACCCTGGTTTACCCATTACCATGGGTGAAGGAAGTAAAGAACATCACGACCAGTGCTGGAGGAGCTGAGGTTGAGGAGAATGATCAATATGCTGATCGTATCCGGTTGGCTCCGGAAAGATTCTCTGTTGCAGGTCCTGCTGGTGCTTATGAGTATTGGGCTAAAACAGCCAGTTCGGGGATTGTGGATGTGAAAGCTTTAAGCCCCTCCGATGGGGTTGTTGACATCAGAGTGCTACTTCAGAACGGACAACTTCCGTCTCAAAGTGTCCTTGATGCTGTTCTCGCTGTTTGCTCCGATAAAACAAGGCGTCCACTTACAGACAAAGTCACAGTAGGAGCCCCTGATACTGTACTTTATGATTTGAATATCGAGTATTATGTGGCCCAATCAAACTCGGCAGTTTTGAACTCAGTTCAAAGTCAGGTTCAGAAAGCGTTCCAGGATTATTTGATATGGCAAAAAGAAAAAATGGGTAGAAGTGTAGATTTAACTGAATTGATTGTCAGGTTAAAAGAAACAGGAGCATCCCGTGTAGTTGTCAATTCCCCTATGTACATTGAACTTGATAGACACCAGGTAGCAAAAGAAAATACTGTTAACTTGGTATTTAGGGGGCTGGCAGATGGGTAGTTTAGCTGTTTTTAATATAACTAATCTTTTGCCTAGTAGTTTAAAGAGCGACTCATTTGTTGAAGCATTGGCGGGAGCATTTCAAAAGGAAATCCGAAGTGCTTACCAGGAAGCTGAATCTTTAGCAAGCTTAAATGAAGTCGATCGTTTACCTGAGCCCCTTATGGATTTTTTGGCATATCAAAAACATGTGGATTTCTATGAAACTACTTTACCAATAGAACAGAAAAGAGAACTTGTTAAAAAGGCACAATTCTTCCACCGAATTAAAGGAACTCCAGCAGCAGTTGAAGAGTTGATTTCGGCCGTTTTTGGTGAAGGGAAAGTGGTTGAATGGTTTGAGTATGGAGGTCGTCCATATACTTTTAAGGTTGTAACAAGTAACTCTGCTGTAACTTTGGAAAAGGCCGAGCAATTTATTAGGGCCTTAGATTCTGTAAAAAATGGTAGGTCTCACCTTGAAAAAGTAGAGGTGACACAGTCAGAGGGTACAAGCATTTATTATGCTGGCGTTATCCATATCGGCGAAAATTTGGAAATAAAGCAGGTGATGTAAATTGGGTGCATTCGGTGGACTTGTTATGACGAATAGAGGGCGAAATCTTCAGGCAAAGGCCCAAACGGGGAAGCCATTGAACTTTACTCGAATTGCTATGGGTGATGGGCAGCTTAGCGGATCTTCAATATTAGATTTAAATAGTATGCGTAGTGAAAAGAAATCACTTGAAATAAATAAATTAAAGAATCTGGGAGATGGGAAGGTAGCAATTGGTGCCATTTTTTCTAACCAGACGGTTACAACTGGTTTTTATTTTCGGGAGATTGGTTTGTTCGCTATGGATCCGGATATCGGTGAAATACTCTATTCATACGGTAATTCTGGAAACAACGCTGAATATATACCTGCCCGCAACGGAGATGAGATTATTGAAAAGAATATCGACCTTATCACCGTAATAGGGAGTGCAGCAAATGTAACAGCTACTATTGATGAAAGCTTGGTAGTAGAAACTCAAGTCGGTGCTCAGAAGAAAGCCGACGCTGCAAAGGCAGAGGCAATCGGTTTTGTAAAGTCTTTCGGGCTTGGGGATACAGTACAGGCGGTTGAAAGGCTTAGTATAGGAAATGACTTAAACAACCTAAACGCGACAGGCTTCTACTCGGGGACCGCGCTAGTAAACGCCCCGGACGCGACTAGCTTCTTCTTTGTCCAGCACTTTAAGAATTCAGATAACGTAGCTATGCAGATCGCGTCGCGCGGGTCGGCTGATATTGTGTATATACGTCGTAAGCAGACTACATGGTCTGCATGGGTACCGCTAGCGACCCAGGACTGGGTACAATCTTTCGGGATTGGAAATAAAACCCCTACGATTGTAAGTGATCTTAATGACGCAACGACAACGGGCGTTTATGTCTTTACTAATACGACTTTAAATACTCCATCGGCTAATCAGTACGGGACCGTCTTAGTTACAAACAGGACTGCAGACCGTATTTCCCAATTAGCATTTTTGATAAGCGGCGGTCAAATTCCTAAGTTGTATATTCGGGTATTCGGGAGTGCTGGATGGGGCGACTGGGCTATCATAAGTGATAGCGGCGCGCCTTCATGGACAAACCTTCCATTGCAAAACGGAGCAACATCAAACCCGGGATATCCGGTCCAATACACAAAAATAGGCAATGAAGTGCGTTTGCGCGGAATGTTAAATGGAACTGTTGCAGCAGGAACGGTTTTTGGCACTTTGCCAGTTGGATATAGGCCGGGCGCACCTTATATGTATTTAACGACGCATGATGGCACTACGGCATTGTCAGCAAAAATACACATTTCTGCTAGTGGGGTTATGACATTGTTATCAAAAACCGGGGATACTCATGTGACGTATGTTAATACTGATTTTATTACATGACAGTAGGAGGTTGAAATATGATTGCGCTCAAGTTCGACATAAAAACAGGTGCATGGATGCCGGGAGAAGAATTACAGCTAAAGGAAGGGCAAGAGATTCCAAAAGGTTATACAAACAAACCAATTCCGGAGCCGAATTGGAAACCGATTTTTAAAAATGGCGAATGGATAGAAACCGCAACAGAGGAAGAAAAAAACCCACCAATACAGCCGCCGCAACCGACGGAGATTGAAAAACGCCTTCAACTTGTAGAAAGTGCTCTGGATGAAATTCTTCTAGGAGGTGGCTTGTAATGGCAGCTTACCTTGGTCAGCGAATTATAGACGGGGCCCTTACTTATGAATATGTTGTCTCTAAGCGTCCAGACCTCAAAGAAGGTATCGACGTTTATTTAATTTCAAATGAAAAAGAAGATTTAATCACCAAGTGAAGAGGGGAGTGAATTTGTTTGTCGATTGTCCAGGAGGAGGATGTGATGGTGCGCGATCAAGACGTGAAGGAACTAAAGGATGGGATTAAGGAACTGGCCACGATGCTCAGAGAAGTCGATAAGACTGTAACCGTCCATACGGAAAAATTTAATACCCTTGGAAACATAAAGGAAACCACGGAACGCACATCGGAGAGTGCTAAGTCAGCCCATAAAAGAATTGACCAGGTTGAGTCCGAGTTTAGACAGGAGCTAGAGGAAATCAGGAAGACAAATGAAAAACAGTTTAATGATTTTAAAGAATTGGTCGAGGCATCTAATAAAGTACACACGGAGAACTATCAAAGTATAAAGTCCTTCGCCTGGAAGGTCTTTTTTCTTTTTGCATCGCCTTTCGCTGTAGGCTTAGTGGGATTGTTTTGGCTCATTTTTAATAAAGGCGCAGGCCTAAAATAGGGAGTTGATTTAGTTGGAACAATTACTCGGGATTGAATTTACGGCATACGTTGCCTTGGCCGTTTTGCTTTATGCAATCCGACAAGCAACGGATATATCGAATCGGTTTATTCCGCTATTAGCTGTAGTGCTTGGCGTTACCTTCGCAATCATGGAAGGGAACGCTTTTTCTTTTGCTGTTTTGGTTGAGGGACTTAAATACGCGCTTTACGGGATTGGATCAGTCGCAGGTCTTAAGTATGCACTTGAAAAGAAAGGTGCTGGAAAACAATGAAAATCATTGAGAGGTTTCTGACCAAAAACAACTGTTTTAAAGCTGGAAAAAAGATTAAAGTTAAAGGGCTAATGCTACATTCTACTGGTGCAAACAACCCTAAGCTTAGCAGGTATATCCAACCTGATGATGGGATTCTCGGTAAAAACCCAAATAACAACGACTGGAACCGTCCTCAGCCAGATGGGCAACAAAAGTGTGTTCATGCTTTTATTGGTAAAGACAAAAATGGCGTTGTTCGAACTTATCAAACGTTGCCTTGGAATCATCGTGGTTGGGGTGGCGGAGGAAAATCCAACGATACCCACATACATGTGGAAATCTGTGAGGACGATTTAAAAGATCCGAAATATTTCAAGGAAGTATATAGGGAAGCTGTTGAGTTATTCGCATATTTGTGCAAGGAGTTTCCTTACCTCATCCCGGATAAAGATATTATCACTCACTCTGAAGGTTATAAAATGGGGATAGCTTCTAACCACGGAGATGTCATGCATTGGTTCCCGAAGCACGGGAAAAGCATGAATACATTTAGGGCTGACGTTAGCAAAGCCCTGGAGGAGGAAGCCGTCCTCAAAAAAGGAGCAAAAGGTGACTCGGTTAAAAAGCTGCAGAATGAATTGATCACGGTTGGGGAAAAGTTGCCAAAGTTCGGAGCTGATGGTGATTATGGCCAGGAGACAGAGAATGCAGTCAAGGCCTTTCAGGCACGTTATAGTTTGACAGTAAACGGAATAGCTGACAATGTCACTCTGAACAAACTGGCAGAGGTATTAAAATCTAAAGTCACTTCAAAGCCTGTACCAGCCCAATCTAAACCAGCACCGGCAAAGCCTGCTGCAGCTCCTAAACAGTTTCTAATCAGGGTGAAAGCTAATAGCCTTTACTACTACACAAAGCCAGATTGGAATGCTAAGGCGGCTATTCCAGTTAAAAAGGGAACCGTCCTTACGGTGGTTCAAACGCTCACTGTAGCCGGCAGCAAGATGTATAAGCTAAAATCAGGGACGTACATCACTGCGAATCCAAAGTATGTTGTGATTGTAAAGTAACCATTGGAGAAGCCCTTCCCGGTTATCGGGAAGGGCTTTTTAAATGGAATTTTTTTTATTAATTTTCAAAATTGTCCTTATAGTGAGGACTTATTTCAACCTCGTCTAGGTTTTCATAATCAATCCCGCCACCATGTCCATCATAAGCTTCAAAGGATATCCTAGCAGGTATTCTTTCTCCTAGAAATTCTTCTTCTTCAAATATTGAGATTTCAACATAGTCGACATTATCTTTACTCAATTCGGTAACCTTTTTGAGCAGGTCGGACACTTTCACTGTTATATTCATACAAATCCTCCTTTGGATGATTTAAGAGATAAGCTATCATTTGAAATTTCATTGTGCTGCCTTATAGATTCATAAATATCCCATCACTATCAACGATAACTCCTAATCATAGGTAGAGTTTTTCCTGAGCTTACAGATCCACACTCTTTGGCCACTTATTCAGGTTTGTGACCACAAAGAGGGAAGGAGTTTATTATATCTCCTTTTAACGCCTAACGGATTGAACTTCTCCTCTTTAGGCTTTACCACCTGTTCCTACCCGGCTTTTGGCTTTTCTTTAGCAGCTGCTTGTCCTGGATCGTCGCCCGCCTTGCATCCTGAAAGCATCAGCGACGCTAAAATTACCCCGGTAATTAGTTTTTATTCACTATCCTTTTCCCCCTATATTTTTTGTATTCCAAAATTTACTTGTTTTAAGACTATCAAGCGAGCTCTATTTTGTAAATCCATTCTACGCCTAAAGCAGGCTTGATATTGTATATACTTTTACATTAATCTTTTTGTTATTGAAAAGGGAACAAATGTTCTTATATAATCAATATAAAGAATGATGGAAGGAGGGGGAATTTTGATTTATTTATTTGATGAGGAAGAATTAACCATGTCTGAAAGGAGAAAACTTCGCGAGAATGAAATAATAAATTATATTACTAATTTTCGAACAGAAACTGGCTATTCTCCTACAATACGGGAAATTGCTAAAAAGACCAGGTTAAAGTCCACAAGCACAGTACATAAATACTTGCTCCGTTTAGAAGAGAAAGGAATTATTAATTGGATAGATAGGAATCCAAGAATGATTAAAGTGAATATTATTAAATAATTAAGTATCAGTATTTTGTGTATATCGTTAATAAGTGTATCAGTACAATCGCCATTCAACTCTCATGACAGCTTATAAAAATATTAAAAATGAAAAATTCATGTACTACATTCTTAAACAAAAAGCAGATGTTTTTAACTCAATGAAAAGCTTTTTTTCAAATGAGGAAGAAAAAAAATACGCTTAATAAAAGCCAGCCGCGGGCTGGCTTTTCCCTTTTCAAATGTAATACGTCAAAAGCAAGACTGGAATCTTTCCGTCAGTCTTTCCCCTTTCTCCATCTTGTCCGCAGCCCTGAACCGATTGCCACTGCCAGGCCTCCAAGTGTATCGGAAATGAGATCGGTCATTGTATCGGTGTTCCCGCCGCCCTGCAGGTTCATGCCAAAGAACTGGTCGGAGCTGAACTCATAAATTTCCCAGACAACACCGCCAAAGACCGCAAACGCGAAAACGAACAGAAAAACAAACCAGGCAGAAATACTTGTCCCCGCCCCGCGATGGATCATCCTTTCATACAACGCTATTCCGGCGAAAGCAAGGATTGCGCCGCTAAGGGCATGAAGGAATGTATCCCACCAACCAAGGCCGTACCAGCCTGAAATAGAGCCCAAGTATTGGGCACTGAACAGAAATATCAGATAAGAAAGAACAAGCGGAAGATTGAACTTCCATTTTACAAAGTAACCGAGGATAAGCGGCACTGCACCGCAGCCGATCCCCGCGGCTGCAACAGAAAATTTGAACGCTTCATTTTGGCTATGGAAGCGGAAGGCGAGCCACGCCATAAATGCCATATAGAGAAGACTAAAAATCACAACAAGCTTTCTGGCCAATCATACCGCCGCCTTTCACAAGTTTGGCTTTCGGATTACTGCATATAAACTTGCCAGCAGGCCACCCGCTGTGCCTGAAAGAAGATCTAACATTGTATCCTTATTGCCGCCACGCTGCATCGTATGAGTAAAAAATTGGTCGCCAAGGAATTCGTAAATCTCCCAGATAACGCTCGCGGTAACTGAAAGAGAAAGGGTAAATAAAAAGATAACCGGCCGGGAAACACCATCCCTTGCCTGTGAAGGCACCAATAACTTGTAGAGGGTGATTCCGATGAAGCCGACAAGAATTCCTTTATAGAAATGAATAGTAGAATCCCACCATGAATATTTGAGATAGAAGGATGCGATAGAACCGAGAAAGATGGTACTCAGAATTGCAATATAATAGCCGATGATGATTGGAAGATTAAACGGATTTCTTTTTGCAAAAAGAAGAAGCAGAGGCAGTGCGCTGGCGCCGATGCCTCCCGATGCCACCTGCCATCTGGAGGTGTCCCCTTTGTTAAAATAGTAAATAACAAGCGCGGCCAACATTAATATAAAAACCGAACTTAGCCCTATGATCCATTTCCGCTTCATTTTCACACCTCGTATCCGGAAGTACATATTAGTATTTCCAGTTCAGGCAAAAACATGATACATTCCTTTCAAAAATGGGATACTATTAATGTATAGAATATGTTGGAAGGCGGTGATACCGTTGTGCCTTATACTGTTTGCCTATAAAGCGCATCCAAGTTACAGGCTGATTGTCGCGGGCAACCGGGACGAAAGCTATGCGAGGCCAACGGCACCAGCTGATTTCTGGAAGGATGAGCCGGAAATTCTTGCCGGGCGGGATCTTGAGAAAATGGGGACATGGATGGGGGTGACGAGGGACGGGAAGTTCGCGGCACTGACGAACTACCGTGATCCGAAGGAAATGGTCGTCACCAGCAAGCTCTCACGCGGAGACCTTGTCGCTGGTTTTCTAAAGGGAGAAATGCCCGCAGAGGCGTATATGCAGGCGGCTGAGACATCGAAGGTGTTATATCCTGGCTATAATCTTCTAGCTGGAGACGGAACAGGGCTTTATCACTATTCAAATATTGAAGGCAAGATCCGTGAAATTGAACCAGGTATTCATGGGCTGAGCAACCATTTCCTCAACACTCCCTGGCCAAAGGTGGAAAGGGGCAAAAAAGGCCTCAGGGAACTTTTGCAGACAGATGAAAAGGATCTGCGGAAAAACCTGTTCAGCTTGCTCCAACATGCCGAACCAGCGCCAGATGATCAACTCCCCGACACAGGAATTGGACTTGAATGGGAAAGGCTTCTATCACCTCTTTTTATCCGCTCCAAAGGGTATGGGACAAGGTGCTCGACGGTATTGCTGATGGAAGAGGAGCAGTTAACCTACATTGAAAGAATTTACGAAGGCGATAGTTTTGCCGAAAAGGAATTTATAGTTCCATTTAAAATGAAATGATAAAGGAGGAAAAATAATATGGGATTTCTCGATGGATTAATGGGGAATGCTTCGGAAGTCAATCTTCAGGAGGTGCAGAATGAGTATGCCAAGGTCCTGGCACCTGGCGAGGCAATTGAAAAAGCGTACCGGCTGATCAGGGATATGTTTATCTTCACGAACCGGCGCTTAATTCTTGTCGATAAACAGGGGATTACAGGACGGAAGACGGAATACCACTCGGTTCCATACCGCAGCATCACTCATTTCAGCATTGAAACAGCAGGCAGCTTCGACCTGGACGCAGAGCTGAAAATCTGGATTTCAGGCAACCCGGTCCCTTTGCAAAAGCAGTTCAACAAAAGTTTGAATATTTACGAACTCCAAAGTGTCCTTGCCGCTTATGTATTAAGGTAACCAAATGAATTAGAAGGAACGTGCTGATAATGGGGAAATGGTTCGCTGCTTTTTATGACACAGCCATGAAAGGCCTGGAAGAAAAAAAGTTTAGTGCTATAAGGCAGAGCTTGCTGGAGAAGGCTTCAGGGCACGTTCTGGAGATTGGCTCAGGCACTGGAATCAACTTCCCGTTCTATAAGAATGCTGAAAAAGTCGATGCCATTGAGCCAGATTCGCATATGGTGAAACGATCGCAAAACCGCCTGGCCGATGCGAAAGTTCCAATTGAGACTCATTTGCAAAGTGCAGAACAGCTGGATTTTCCAGATGATACATTCGATTCTGTCGCGGCGACACTTGTTCTTTGTACAATTCCCAATCATAGAAGAGCTATTTCGGAAATCAAGCGGGTTTCGAAGCCGGGAGCAAGATTGCTGTTTTTTGAACATATCCAAATGAGGCAGCGACCTTTGGCGTTAATGCAGGACTTCATGAACCCGGTTTGGAAAAGAGTTTGCGGGGGCTGCCATTTAAACCGGGAAACTCTGTCTGATATTAAGGATGCCGGCATCAGGATTGACCGCGTGGAGAGTTTTTATGGAGGCTTATTTGTCACAGCCGAATGCACTAACATTAAGCCAGTCATCGACAAGTAAAATTTATTCCTTAGGTTAGTAATCCGGCTGGCAGGGAATGGGTTTAAGAAGACTGATTAATTGGAGTGATGATGAATGTCTGTCTACTACGTCCATCTAGCCGTACCGATTACCCAGCCGAACAGTACATATTTTGCAGGATGGGAACGGGCCAATCCCGAGCCATTTATGTTTGATAAGCCAGACAGATTCACACTGTTTCGCCGGAAAGGCGAACCTGGCATCCAACTCGCCAAGGATGACCGCAACAACTGGTATTTCATGACGATGTTTCGGTCGGAAAGTTTGTCTGGCCTTAAATGGGCCAGGCAGGCAGCTCGTCCAGCTTATGTGGAGGAAGGCTTTGACCTTCCACTCCTAGATTTATTGCAAAGCGAAGGAATCACCATTCTGGAGAATGGCTTTGACAAGGCTTTTGCCCATACGAGTGTCTTCGTTGACAACGTCAATGATTTTCCGAGTCGGCTGCAGGCTCGTCTCGCAAACGCGGATGGCGAAGATGACCCGGCTGTAGTTAATAACATACACTTTGTGGGGAATTTGTTTAAAGGAAAAAGAACGAGGTATATTGCCGGAGCGGAAACAAAATCATTCGCCACTTTAACAGAAAATGAGCAATACTTTGAGGAAATCCATCTTAAAACCAATGCATTTCTTTATTTGCTTTATTTTCTCTATTATCATAAACACCAAATCCTCCCTTCGAAGCAAATGGTGCCCAGGCTGCTCGGCAATCTTTGGGCGTCCAAACAGGCGATGAATGCGGATTGGAATCCATCACTCCTGCAAACAGAACAGCTGAAGGAAATGGATTAAGAAGCAAGGAAGGGGTTTAACAACAAATGAATGTTAAAATTAACCGAAATGCAGCAAAAGTTTTGAAGGAAATGCTCTCGCACGAGTCTGCGGAAGGAAAGATGTTCAGGGTGATCATCACTCATATGCACGGCGACCATGCCCACTATGATCTCGTCCTCGATACCCCGAAAGAGCATGATGAAGTCGTACACACCGACAAAGGAATCGACGTTATCGTTGATTCCCGGGAGGAGTATCTTGATGGTGTCTGGATCCAATATTTTTATGTCCCGCAGGAGGAATTTGTAATTACGAATCCATCTAAGGGCGGCCATCATCATCATTAAAAAATCCGGCGCCGGTAAATTTTTCGGCGCTGTTTTTATTTTTCTTCTTATGGTTGACATTCCCAATCGAATAGGCTAAAGTAGATGAAATTGAAAAATGAATCATACTTATCAAGAGAGGTGGAGGGAAAGGCCCTATGAAACCTCGGCAGCAGGCCGGACGGCACTGTGCCAATTCCTGCAGGCATGAAGCCTGGAAGATAAGGAGAGAAAAGCGACGGGCCCTCTTTTTATCAAGAAGGGTTTTTTTCATACCCTTAAACGTCCAGCCTCTTCCTGACCAGGGAGATTTTTTCTAAATTGGTTGAACATAAATATTACACCATTTTATTAGAATAGCTGGTTGATTGGAGCTCAGGCATGTAGACTCCTCGAAAATGCTAACGCATTTTCTTCGTGCATAGTCCATTCGAAGAAGCTGTTGTCCTGCGGGATAGCGCAGCAAGTGGAGACCCCGCAGGAGCAACGCGACGAGGAGGCTCCACTGATGCCCCGCGGAAAGCGAAATGCCCGGAGCGGAAATCAACCACCTCGTTCCCGTTTCACACCAATCTTTATTTCAACCTATATGTATGCATTGCTTTACCACTATAAAGAAAGGAGAAAGAAAGTGGCCAGATTATCAGAACTAGTTGAAAGAAGGAAAGAACAATTGATTGAGGAACTATTGCAGAGGAATATTTATAAAACATCCGACGAGAAACATCTTTACGATGCCCCATTAAAAATCCTCGAAAATGAATACAGGCTTGTCCTTAAAAAGGAAGCCGGAAAGTAACGGCACTTTCCGGCTTCATTCCCTTGTGAAGCGAATCCTATACCCATTTAAGGGAAATAAGGATTTTCTGCTTAAACAGTTGGAGAAGAAAATCAGTATAATATTCTTCCTTGACCGTCACTTTTACTTGCTTATCAAGATTGGTATAAAAAAAGGCGTCAAAGTCATCATCATTTCCATAAAAATAGTCCCGGACATCTGAAAATCCCTGCTCAAGGGCTTGATCTGGAAATGAAAATAAGAACTCGTGCACAACACCATCCTTCTTCTCGGCGATCCCTACCTGACTTTCATTGTACTCATATACCAGTCTCATCCTTTCCCCTCCCTTATTGTAAGTATCTGACATAAACATAAACAGTACAGATGATCATTGTCAAAAGCATGAGTGGAAACGCTATAGCAAGAAACTTCATAAAGGAGATCGGCTGCTTTTCCTTTGCTGCCATGCCTGCGACGATCACATTGGCACTGGCGCCAATCAGCGTTCCATTTCCGCCAAGGCAGGCGCCAAGGGCAAGGCTCCACCAGAGCGGCTCCAGGTTCGTAATCCCTAGCGAGCCCATATCCTTGATCATAGGGATCATGGTTGCGACGAACGGAATGTTATCAATGAATGCCGAAGCAATCGCGCTCACCCAGAGAATCAGAAGGGAAGTTGCTGTGACCTCACCACCAGTCAATTTCATTGATTTTTCGGCAAGCATCGTAATGACTCCTGTTTCCACTAATCCGCCGACAAGTACAAATAGACCGATAAAGAAAAAGATGGTCAGCCATTCCACTTTCTTCATTGAATCTTCCAAATAATGTTCTCCGGTCATAAGAAGCAAAAGGAAAGCCCCTGCCAAAGCGATTGTCGCATTTTCGACATGGATGAAGCCGTGGAGGAAAAAGCCAATGATTGTCACTGTTAAAGCAAAAAGTGATTTTTTTAGCAGCAAGGAATCGGTAATTTCCGCTTTTTCATCCAGATTCATAATACCTGCCTTCAATTCATCTGTAGTTGAAAGGGATTTTCGGAAAATCAGCGCTAGAACGGCGATATTCACTACGAGAACAATCGCGGCAATCGGCGCAAGATTGAAGATAAATGCTGAAAAAGTGAGTTCCTTAACGGCGCTTCCAATCATGATGTTAGGTGGATCCCCGATAAGCGTGGCGGTACCGCCGATATTTGAAGCGATTATTTGTGAAATTAAATAAGGCATTGGGTTTACTTTAAGCTGTCTGGTAATGCTGAATGTAACCGGTACGATCAGGAGGACGGTTGTGACATTGTCCAAAAAGGCGGATGCCAAGGCGGTTATGGTACCCAGGACAATCAATAGCTTCAAAGGTTCACCTTTTACCTTTTTTGCCGCCCAGATTGCCAGGTAGCGGAACAATCCTGTTTCCGCCGTGATGGCTACGATGAGCATCATTCCTGTTAGTAAACCTAGTGTGTTAAAGTCAATGTGATCAAGGGCTGTTTCCTGGCCTAGAATCCCGAGAAGGACCATTGCGATGCCTCCAGCCATGGCAATGATTGTTCTATGGATTTTCTCCGTTACGATAAATGCGTACGCAAAAAGAAAAATTCCAATGGCAAGTAATGCTTGATTTGTCAAAATCCCATCTCCCGAGTAAAAAAAGTATGTTTAAAGCTTTGGAATTTTTAAAAAGCTTACGAAAAAAATTATATTGAAATACAATAAAAAATACAATAGAGCAGATTCATGCATCATTGGAAAAAACTGATAGTTTGCTCAATGTCCTCCCAATGCTAAAAAAATCGATCTTTGTGTCAATTATGAAGATTTTGATAAAGAGAAGATATGAATTTTCTCACAATGAACTGGTATTTTCATGAATTTTTCGGATTCTCTCCATCCATTCCTTTTCTGGACGATATAAAATATTTGTAAGGGAAATCATCTGACCGATCGGGGTGAGCAATAAGCGATTCCAGCAGTCTTCTTTTGCCGGGAAGCGGACCGTCGGGGTGTTGATGACGACATAAGCAAAAGTGAGGCTGGCCGGGGATGACAAAGAAACCAGACATGGATTTACAGGAAGTCCGCCAATTAAAGAGTGAGTTCTCCGCGTTATTGGAACGGGTGGATGAACTCGAGAAAAAGGAAATGGACCTGGCAAAAAAACTTAGAATCAGTGAAAAAATCAAGCTGAATATCCTGAACGCACTTCCTATTAATATCTTTTTGGAAGACCGGGAAGGGCGGACGGTGTTTGTAAACGACCAGGTAGTAAAAGCGCATGGAATGAAGCGGGAAGAACTGCTTGGAAAAACGGTCTTTGACTTCTTTCCCCGGCATATTGCAGAAATGAACCGCAAGGTAGACGAAGAGGTGTGGAGACAAAGGAAGCTGATTACAAATGAAATTATTGGCGGATTCCAAGGGGAAGAACGTGAACTGCTGACGGGGAAAACGGTTATTCAGGCGGAAAACGAGGACTTTTTGCTTGGGTTCGCTTTGGACATTACCGACCGGGTCAATGCGGAGAAAATGCTAAAGGAAAGCGAAGAAAAATTCAGGAATGTAGTCGACCAGGCAGCAGATGGCATTTTTCTGATTAAGATAGACGGAAGCCTTAGTAATGTTAATGCTGCGGCGGCAGCGATGCTAGGATATCAAAAAGAGGAATTGCTCGAAAGGAACGTATCTGAAATTTTTGAAATCCTTCCCCAAAAACTGAAAGAACCCATAAGTTGTTCAGAAACCAGTGAATCTTGCCACTTTGAAGACAATTTGGCGGCAAGTGACGGAACACGCATCCCGGTGGACATTAATCTCCGCTTGATCAATATTGGCGGCAAAAATAAATACTTAGCACTTGGAAGGGATATCCGCGATAAAAAGAAAGCAGAAAAGGCCATCCAACATATGGCTTTTCATGATGCGCTGACAGGGCTTCCGAATCGTTGGTACATCCAATCCTTCATGCTGAAGTATTTCCTAAAGAAGAGCCAGGGGAAATTAGGCGTCATTCTTCTCGATCTTGATCATTTTAAAGTAATTAACGACAGTATGGGCCATGAAGCGGGAGATTCCCTCCTCATAGATGTGGCAGAAAGATTGCGCGCGGTTTGCCTAGACGGAATGATCGCGGCAAGGTTCGGCGGTGATGAATTTATCGTCCTTATCCCGGATATTAATTCAAAAGAAGCGGCACTCGCAGTCGGGGAAGAAATTTTTTCTGCTTTGGAAAAGCCCTTTTTTATTGGTTCTCAAAAGGTCATCGTGACAGCGAGTATCGGTATTAGCATCAGCCCGGAGGATGGGAGTGAGTTGAATGAGCTACTCAGGAATGCCGACCTTGCAATGTACCGCTCAAAGGAGAACGGCAGAAACTGCTGCAGGTTATATGATTCATCCTTGAATGATAAAGCGGTGGAAAGGCTGGCAAAGGAAATTGCGTTGCACCAGGCATTGGAAAAAGGTGAATTCCTGCTCCATTATCAGCCGAAACTAAACCTTAAAACGAAGGAAGTCTATGGCTTTGAGGCGCTTTTGCGATGGAGAAAAGGTGGAAAACTGTTATATCCGGATCGGTTTATAGAAGTCGCGGAAGAAACCGGATTAATTGTGCAGGTTGGTGAATGGGTTCTGAGGGAGGCGTGTAGACAATGCCAGGAATGGCATAAGCAAGGGATGGAGCAGATTTCGGTAAGCGTCAATTTGTCGCCAAGGCAATTTCAAAGGCAGGATTTAGGAAGGCTGATTGCTGAAATCCTCGAAGAAACCACGCTTCCTGCCGATAAGCTTGAACTTGAACTGACAGAAAGTACAGTCATGAAAGAGCCGGAAGAGGCCGCTCAAGTTCTTGGTCAACTTAAAATGCTGGGAGTTTCCATTGCCATAGACGATTTTGGGACAGGCTTTTCTTCACTCAGTTACTTGAAACACTTTCCGATTGACGTGCTGAAGATAGATAGGTCATTTATTCATAACCTTGAGTGGGAAGAGGCAAATGCATCAATCGCTTCTGCGGTGATATCCCTCGGCCGAAGCTTGAAATTAAAGATTGTCGCCGAGGGAGTTGAGTCCAGGGAGCAGCTTTCTTTTCTGGAGGGAAATTCATGCGACTTTGCTCAGGGCTACTATATCAGTCGCCCTCTTGATGCGAAATCAGCCGCATCTTATATCACGCAATCACATCTGCCTGTTTAAAAAAAGAGACCCGGGGTGCCGGGTCTCTCTTTCGTATGCGCAGCTTACTTAGAATAATAGGTTCTGCAACAGAGTTAAACAGTAGGATTAGGCAATAAAATTTTTAGATCCGTCCCTTCGCCAAGGGTACTGGATACTTCGATTTTACCGCCCATTGACTGGACAATCCTCCAAACGATCATCATGCCAAGGCCTGTCCCGTTACTTTTTGTAGAGAAGTATGGTTCACCAAGCTTTGCAATTTGCTCATCGTCCATGCCTGCTCCGTTATCCTGAAAGCCTATTTCAATATTGTTATTATTTCGGCTCAATTCTATGAACAAAGTTCCTCCAGCAGGCATTGCTTCAATGGCATTTTTCCCGAGGTTAATTAAAACTTGACGGAATTTTTTCTTCTCGCAAACATAAAAAATTGAATCAACTGCATGCAGCCCAATTTCGACATTATACATATTGGAATAGGGAAGAAGGACTTCCTTCGCCCATTGGACCTCATCTTTCAAATTTACTTCTTCCCTATCATCAGGAAATGGATTTGCCAGGACAAGATAATCATCTATGATGTCTTTAGCCCTGTCCAATTCCTGAATGGCTATGGAAATGTATCTTTTCCGTTCACCCTCTTCAAGGCTGGGGTTAAGCAGCATTTGCAAAAAACCGCGCGAGGCTGTAAGCGGGTTTCTAATCTCGTGTGAAACACTCGCTGACATTTCACCAATCAATTTAATTTTAGCTGCCTTGAATAATTCATCCCTTAGCCGCATATTCCGTTCAATATAATTAAGAATACTGGTAACGATAAGGGCACCAAGCAGTTGGACTCCAATGAATATATAAGCAAAATTACCATAAATCAGGGGGACGCTGGCGATTATTTTTGACAAGGCAAGAACCATAACTGAAAAGAAGACGGTAAGGCTTGATGTAACAAGGTACCGCTTTGAAAAAGAAAGTTTTAAATAGCCTGTTTTCATAAAAGGGACAATCAGGAAAATCGTTGTGTGTATGGATAAGTAAACATAGAAGCTTTCACCACCGCCAAGGAAAAGGCGGTATGCCAGTACGATTGCCATGGCCGGCAGTATTTTTTTATATCCAAGGTAAAGGCATCCAAAAATTAAAGGCAGCTGTCTTAAATCGAATAGATAATCCTCTGGGAATTGGACTGGAAACGTCATACACAACACAGAAGATACTGCGGGCATAAGTGCCAATAATAACGCTTGTGTACGATCTTTGACATTGTTCACTTTTTCGCCCCAGATACACATGACGAAGATGGGCAGAAAGCTAATGAAAAAAACATTCAGGAGTAAATCCTTGAATACTTGCATGTAAAAGACCTCACTTTCCGCATTATGGGATATTTAAAGTAAAACAAAAAGTAAAATGGAAACTCTTTCCTAATATAATTATTATATTAATGTTAAAAAGGGGCGATGAAAACCTTTTTCTATACTTCCACTAAACTGACAGAAATTTGCCACAAACATTTGAAGAAAAAATGAAAATTGCCATTTCAGGAAAACACCATCAAGGAATTGTTTTATAATGAAGTCAACGAAAACCGGAGGTGGGATATAGGGTGAATGTCACAACAATTATTGAGATGGAAAACAGGGAAGTAGAAAATAGGGCAGGAGCAAAGCTTGTTTTCGCCCAGGAGTTTGTTGATGAAAACATTATTGAAACATGCGTCGAGTGCTTTAAGGAAGAAGGATCCGAACAAAGGATTTCAACCGAGGATGCTATGGATCGAGTATTTTTGCAATTAAAGGAAGAAGGGATCATTCCTGGCCAAGTTGAGGAATATTCCTACGAAATGCCTTCCTGCGGCCAATTAAAGAAAAATTCAATAGGTAATGATGAAATCCCTCAAAAAGTGATTCTTTCATTCATGAGTTAAGAGCAGTTGTTTGCCAGGCGGGCCTCCATACTTAAGAGAGGTCCTTTTTCTTTTTTTTAATTGAAAGGCTCAGTTAAAGGTGAGCTTTGAATATTAATGAAGTTGATTGGAACGGAGGGGACTGACTACGGCGGGATGAAGCGGCACGTGGAGACCCCTCGAAAAGCGAAAGCGCCTTGGTCAGCCCCGACAAGCGCTGGAGGGCCAGAAGGGGAAGTCGTTCTTTGACTTCACATTCGGGACCGAAGCGACCTCGAGGGGCTAGGCGCTGCAGCTAGACAAACAGGCGTCTATGACGCCGAGGAGGCTCCATAAAGAATGCTCCTGCGCCACAGACTATTCGAGGAAGAGAACCTTCAGC
This sequence comes from Bacillus sp. B-jedd, assembly GCF_000821085.1. Taxonomy (GTDB): domain Bacteria; phylum Bacillota; class Bacilli; order Bacillales; family Cytobacillaceae; genus Bacillus_D. Next base: position 175,905 of record NZ_CCXR01000002.1, on the reverse strand, counting down.
TCGTCGCAAAGCAGCACGAAGCCAATTCGTGGATGTTTTTCATGATGTTAGTGCAGGTAGATGCTTCGCCCCGCGGAAAGCATGTCCCCGGAGTGGAAATCAACAATCTAGGATAACAGCGCCAATTGAAAAGTTAGGAAGCGGAATTCACACCCGCTTCTCCCTAGGTGTGATAAACGTCAAAGCCAACTGTCAGCCTCCTCTATTATAATGGCTTTGGAAGAATTAGTTAGACCACAACTATGTAAGCGTTTACATTAAAAGGAGTTGTCATACCAATGATGCTGAACTCCAGAGTGACAGTTCTTGCCGGGCATTTTGGAAGCGGGAAAACTGAGCTCGCCCTGAATTTGGCCCTGACTGAAGCCGCAAGGGGAAGAAAGGTCGCAATTGCTGACCTGGATGTCATCAATCCTTATTTCCGTTCAAGGGATATTGCCGGATTCCTCCATGAAAAAGGTATTGAACTGATTGGACCGCCGCCAAGGCTTTCCGCCTCCGACCTCCCCATAGTATCAGGAGAAATATACCGGGTAATTCACGATCCTTCCTACACGGTCATTATTGATGCCGGCGGCGAAAAGGATGGAGCAACCGTTCTCGGCCAGTATTATCATGAATGGAAGCATATGCAGGTGAATATGCTTTTTGTCCTGAACGCAAATCGGCCCTACGTCAGTACTGAAGAAGGAGCTGCAGAGGCTGTACAGGGAATCGAAAGGGCAGCCCGGCTTCCGGCTGGCGGGATTGTCAATAACACAAACCTTGGGGCCGCTACACGACCGGAAGATGTTTTGAAAGGCGAGAAGCTTGCCCTGGCCATCTCGGAAAAGTTGGGGATTGCATTTGCTTTCACGTCCATTTCACGGCATGTGGAATGTTCCCCTGAATTCGCGGACAGAAATGATTTGATTGTTATTGATCGGTACATGAAATTGCCATGGGAATAAGGAGGAATATGAGTGGAGCAGAGAGTTGTTTTTAATGAAAACTACTGTAAATCCTGCAGCCTGTGCATAGGGGTATGCCCAGCAAATATTATTTTTCTCTCAGACCGCCTGAACACAAAAGGGTATCGGCCTGCTGCGGTCGTTGAGCAGGAAAAGTGTATAAGCTGTGCGAAATGCGGACAGATTTGCCCGGATGGTGTCATTTCGGTTTACAGGCCTGTAAAGAAAAAGTTGTCTGTCTAGACTGTTATCGGACTATTAGTCTATTAACCGAGAATTCTTACAGGCAAGGAAAGGAGAAAGACAATGGCAAAAGTATTGATGAAGGGAAATGAAGTTATTGCGGAAGCGGCAATCCATGCCGGCTGCAAATACTTTTTCGGCTATCCGATCACGCCGCAAAGCGAACTGGTGGCCTATATGGCAAGGCGCCTCCCGGAAGTGGGCGGGCTGTTCCTCCAGGCTGAAAGTGAAGTAGCTGCGATTAATATGGTTTACGGAGCCGCAGGGACAGGGGTAAGAGTCATGACATCATCCTCCAGCCCGGGGTTCAGCCTGAAGCAGGAGGGGATTTCCTATCTTGCCGGTGCAGAGCTTCCTGCTGTTATTGTGAATGTGGTTAGAGGCGGTCCTGGGCTAGGAAATATCCAGCCAGCCCAATCCGATTATTTTCAGGTAACAAAAGGCGGCGGGCATGGTGATTATCATACACCTGTTCTTGCCCCGGCAAGCCTGCAGGAAATCGTTGATTTGACTAGGGAATCATTTGCTATTGCCGACCGTTACCGGACACCGGTCATTCTGATGGGTGACGGGATGCTCGGACAAATGATGGAGCCTGTTGAATTTTCCCGGGAAATGCAAAGTGATTTTCCCCCTAAGGAATGGGCAACGACAGGGACCAGGGGGGACGGAAAGCGGAGGGTGATTACTTCACTTCAACTGGACGCCGAAACACTGGAACAACGCAATATCCACCTGCAAAAAAAATACGCTGAAATCGTGAAGAACGAAGTCCGCTATGAGACTTATTTGACCGAAGATGCCGATTATATCATTACTGCTTTCGGGACAGTTGCAAGGATCGCCATGAATGCAATTGACAGGGCAAGAAAACAGGGGATCAAAGTGGGGCTTATCAGGCCCATTTCCTTATGGCCATTTCCGGTACTGCCATTTCATGAAACGCGGGACCGTGTGAAGGGATACTTGTCAGTGGAAATGAGCGCAGGGCAAATGATTGAAGATGTCAGGCTTGCCGTAGAAGGAAAGGCGCCGGTGGACTTTTACGGAAGAACTGGAGGAGTCGTGCCGACCCAGGAAGAGATTTTTGGCAAAATAACTGAACTTGCCGGGAGGGTGATGGTATGAGCATGAAGACTGTTTTTGAAAAAACAACAGGGCTGACTGATGATCCAACCCACTATTGTCCCGGCTGCACACACGGGATCATTCACCGGCTGGTTGGAGAAGTACTGGAAGAAATGGACATTCTTGAAGATACAGTCGGGGTTGCCTCAGTTGGCTGTTCGGTCCTTTCGTATGAATATTTCAATTGTGATATGACCCAGGCGGCCCATGGGCGTGCGCCAGCTGTGGCCACAGGCATCAAGAGGGTGCTTCCAGACCGGTTTGTTTTTACGTACCAGGGTGATGGGGATTTGGCTTCGATTGGGATTAGCGAAGTGATCCATGCAGCGGCAAGAGGAGAAAATATAACCGTTATATTCGTGAACAATGCAATATATGGGATGACAGGCGGCCAGATGGCGCCAACCACGCTGATTGGCCAAAAAACGGCAACAAGCCCATTCGGCCGAGATCCAATTCTGCAAGGCTTGCCGATCCGCGTCAGTGAAATGATCGCCACACTTGATGGAGCCGCCTATATTGAACGTGTTTCTGCCCATGATGTACCGCACATTATCAAAGCAAAAAAAGCGATTCGGCGGGCGTTCGAAACTCAGAAAAAAGGCCTTGGCTTTTCCATGGTTGAGGTTCTATCCACCTGTCCAACGAACTGGGGGCTCGACCCTCATGAATCCCTTGTTTGGGTGAAGGAAAGCATGGTTCCAGTCTACCCGCTTGGGGTTTACAAGGGAGGGGAATAACGATGCTTGAGGAAATTATCATTGCTGGTTTCGGGGGCCAGGGAGTCATGTCCATGGGGCAGCTGATTGCCTATGCCGGACTGCATGAAGGGAAAAATGTTTCCTGGCTACCTTCATATGGACCTGAGCAAAGGGGCGGGACGGCTAACTGCGCTGTGGTAGTCAGTGATGAGCCCATCGGGTCACCGCTCGTCAGCGCTCCTTCCGCTGCCATTGTTCTGAACATCCCTTCCTTTGAAAAGTTCGAGCCAAAGGTCCGGGCTGGTGGCCTATTGCTGACAAACAGCTCCCTTATCGGGAAAAAGTCGCAGCGGACTGATCTCACTGCAATTGAAATAAATGCAACCGCAATGGCTAATGAACTTGGGAATGGCAAGGTTGCCAACATGATTTTATTAGGAGCCTTCATCAAAGCCACGGGCATTTTATCACCGGAGTCTGTTCTATCTTCCTTACAGCAGGTTTTATCTCCGGATAAGCATTATTTACTGGAGATGAACAGACTGGCTTTAAATAAAGGAGCGGAAATAGTCTGTGAAATAAAAGTTAAATAGGAATTAAAAAGGCGGGGCAATGTTTTTTAATGCCCCGTTTTTTATATATTCAGCGTGATGGGGCTCACTTAAATGAAAATTATTATCATTTATAATGGATATAAGAATAGCAAAGCATAAAAATGGAGGGATCATTAGATGGAAAAACAGTCACTGTTATCTTATATTGAGTTGAATGAAGAAAGATTTACGAAGCGGATTATTTTTAAAAAAGGTGAAAGCACCGCCTTTGTCCTGAACTTTAACCCTGGCCAGCAACTGCCGCCGCATAAGCATCCGGGCACGGAAGTTTATCTGTTGGTGCTTTCAGGCAAAGGCACATTCATCATTGATGGAACAGAGCAGGATGTACAGGAAAATGATGTCATCCATTGCGCCGGGGAAGAAACGCTCGCTTTCAATAACAGCGGTGACGAACCGGTCAGCCTATATGTCATCTTAAGCAAAGTTCCATCCCCGGAATACGCTAAGGATATTTAACAGCAACGAGCCTGCCGCCTTCAAGGGTGGCAGGCTCTATTTAACAATTATTCCTCAAGCTGAAGGGATTACAACTCACTCTCCGCTTTTCAAATCCACTCTCTTCTTTCCATGCCCGAAAAACCACCAGTTCCAGTCGCCGAGCAGCTTCATCAATGAGGGGACGAGCACCATCCTGATGAGCGTGGCATCGATAAAAATCGCAATCGCGATCCCGACACCAAGCTGCTTTACAGGCATTACGCCAGTGAAGGCAAAAGCGCCGGTTACGACAATCATTATAGCGGCCGCTGAGGTGATGATTTTGCTCGTCGTTGTCAGCCCAAGAATCGTTGACTTGCTGTTATCGCCGGTTTCAAGATAGTACTCCTGTATGCGGGAAATCAGGAATACCTCATAGTCCATTGACAAACCGAAGACGAGCGAGAAAACAAAGACAGGCAGGATGAGGGCGATATCGACCGGATCCATTCCAAGATGCCCCTGCTGGAATATATAGACGACAATTCCAAAGGTGGCCCCGAGGCTCAGCATATTCATTAGAATGGCTTTAATCGGTATAAGGATGGAACGGAAAGCCATCATCAGAATGATAAATGTTGAAATGAAAATCAAGGCTAATCCGTACGGCGCTTTTTCATAGATTTCATCAAAAATTTCCTGTTCAAATTTGATATGGCCACCAAAATACGCTTTCAACCCGTAATCCTTGACCGCCCATTCCCTTACCCATTCGCGGGCCTTATCGGAGTGTTCGCCAGTCTTAAGAAAAACGTTGACGAGCATCTTATCATCATGGATAAAATGCTTTTCGGCCATGGCGAACTTTTCAGCCGCCGTTTGATCACCGGAAGAAAGAAACTTGGCTTGGACAATCTCTTTTCCATTCGAAAGGCCTGTCGCGGTGAAAACTGATTCAATCGATTTGACCAGTGTGCTGTCTTCCAGCTTAGCAATAGCTTCACTTGCCGCATCAAGATTTTTCTCATTACTCATGGTTCCATCTGACTCAAAAACAATCGTTATTTTTTGATAGTCGCGCTTGCCTTCAGGCTGGAATTCCTTCCTGAAGGTTTCATAGGCAACACGGGATTCGTAATTTTTCGGGAGGGAATCCGTTCCCGGAATGGTCAGATGCATTTCTCTCACTGGAATGAGGCCGGCAAACAGAATCGCGAAAGCCGCCAGCATCATAATAATCGGATGCTTCATGACCGTTTTTGCAAAAGAATGCCACCCACTTTTCTTAATCTTTCCTGATTTAATGAGGGTGAATTTATGAATCCTCTGGCCTAGCAAAGACAAAAAGGCTGGAAGAAAAGTGATTGCGCATAGGGCAGAGACAAAAACGACAATCATTCCGCCGAGAGCGACATTCTGGAAAATATCAATCTGGATGAATAAAAGCCCTGACAGCCCGATAAAGACACACAATGCCGAAAATATAATCGATCTGCCGGCAGTTGCTACAGTTACTTCAAGGCTTTCCCTGACAGATTTCGTCTGTAATTCTTCCTTGTAGCGGTTAATGATCAGCAGGGCGAAATCGATACTCAAAGCAAGCCCGATCATCGGGACAATATTTAAAATAAAGATAGATAAATTTGTTGTGTGGCTGAAAAAATAGACGATCCCCATTGTCATCAGGATTGAGACAATTCCAATAATGAGCGGAATTGAAGCCGCCACAAGCCCGCCAAATGCCAGGATCAGGACAACAAGGGCAATCGGCAGGCCGATCATTTCCGCCCTGGCGAGATCCTTCTGGCTCGCCTCATTCAAATCCTTGACGATAACCGGTTCACCGGTCATTTTGACAGTCATGCCCTTTTTATCCTTCAAAAAGCCTTTCAGTTCCCGGATTTCATCAGCAAGGCTGCCTGCATCTTTATCAAAGGAAATGACGCCATAAGCAAAGTTGCCCTTTACCATACCTTGCATTTCCAATGGAGATGTCAGGCTTGAAGCAGGCTCATACTTTTTAAGCCTTGCAAAAGTATCCTTCAAATAAGACTGCCATTCCTTTTCAGAAACATCTTTTTCTTTTTCAAACAGCAGGATGACTGTGGATTCCGGCTGTCCGAAATCCTTTTCAAGTATTTCCCTTGTCTCATTATATGTACCTTCGTATTCAAAACCATTTCCGCTTAATACAGAAGGAAGCTTAAAGGCGAATATCGCGAAAAAAATAATGATTGCCGCCCATGCCGCCAAAATGGCGAATTTATACCGATCTGCAAGCTGTCCGAGCTTACCCAAAACAATGACCTCCCTTATCAACATCCGCTATTACATTCTGTCATATTTGAACCCGAATTGCGCCAGATTTTTAAACAAATCGCTATGTTCAAGATGAGAACAAAAGCTCGGAAATCATAATTTTTTTATTTATTTGTTTAGCAATGTTGTCCTAGATTGTTGATTTCCACTCCGGGGACATGCTTTCCGCGGGGCGAAGCATCTACCTGCACCAACATCATGAGAAACATCCATGAATTGGCTTCGTGCTGCTTTGCGACGAGCTGAAGTTTCTCTCCCCCGAAAAATCTATGGCGCAGGAGCATTCTTTTTGGAGCCTCCTCGTCGCTTTGCTCCTGTGGGGTCTCCACGTGCCGCTCCATCCCGCCGGAGTCAGTCCCCTCCGTTCCAATCAACTTCATTGAAAATTTAACGGCAGGGCTTTTGCCGGTTTTGACAGAAGTTTTTACCCTTCCTTTAAGTTTCTGAATCCTAGAAGATGGTTATTATGAGGAAAACAAATTGTTTACGCCCTCACTTTTGGTAAAATAGAGCCAAGACTAGGATGCGGGTGATTTATTTGGAAAAAGAAAAACTGGCCAAAATTATAGAAGCGGCCAAGCTTTATTATCTTTTGGACTACAATCAACATGATATAGCAAAAGTGCTTGGAGTTTCCAGACCGACCGTTTCCCGCCTCTTGCAGGCCGCTAAGGAAGAGGGGATAGTCCAGATTACAATCAAGGACCCGATGGAGAATGTGGATAGCCTGGCCGACTCGCTTGAAGAGTTGTTCGGTCTGAAAAAGGCCATCGTTGTTTCCATTCCACAGTATGAGGGAACAATTATTAAAACATTCCTCGGTGAAGCGGCCGCGTCTTTCCTCCATGAAATCGCTAAAGATGGGGACACTATCGGGGTAACGTGGGGAACGACCCTTTACCATGTAGCGGTTGAATTGAAACAAAAGGCGGTGAATGATGTAAAGGTTGTCCAGCTGAAAGGCGGGGTCAGCCATTCTGAGACGAATACATACGCTTCCGAAATCCTGTATTTATTCGGAAAAGCGTTCAATACGGCTCCCCATTACCTGCCGTTGCCAGCCATCGTCGACCATCCTGTAGTAAAGCAGGCTATGGAAGCCGACCGGCATATCAGAAAAATACTTGATCTAGGCAAGGAAGCGAATATCGCGATGTTTACGACAGGGCCGGTGAAAGAGGAATCACTCCTTTTTCAGCTTGGCTATTTTTCAGAAAGCGATCTTGAATCCCTGTATGGAAGAGCCGCTGGTGACATTTGCTCACGCTTCTTCGACTTGGAAGGGCGGATTTGCAATGAGAGTTTGAATGGACGGACGCTTGGCATCAATCTTGAAGACCTGAAAGAAAAAGAACATTCCATTCTCGTGGCCGGAGGGCAGCATAAAGTAGACGGTATTTTCGGCGCGCTTAAGGGCGGATACGCGAACGTCCTTATTACCGACCATTTTACAGCCCAGCTTTTGCTGGATAAATCCGGGAATTCAAAAGATTAAACATTTGTTCAAAAATAGTTTTACATTTGTTCGTCTATTTTGTTATAGTTAAATTAGGAATTTATAGGAGGTTCTTACGATGTCTCAAACAGTTGCAAGGATGATTGATCATACAATATTGAAAGCAAATGCCACAAAAGCTGAAATTGAAAAGCTTGCTCAAGAGGCGAAGCAATATAAATTCGCATCGGTCTGCGTGAATCCTGTCTGGGTGAAAACAGCTGCCGAATTGCTGAAGGATGCTCCAGAAGTGAAAGTCTGCACAGTGATTGGGTTCCCGCTCGGCGCAAGCACACCGGAAACCAAGGCTTTCGAAACAAAAAACGCAATTGAAAATGGCGCCACAGAAGTGGATATGGTCATCAATATCGGAGCTTTGAAGGACGGCAATGAAGAGCTGGCCGAACGCGATATCAGGGCCGTTGTCGATGCCGCAAAAGGCAAGGCACTGACGAAAGTCATTATCGAGACTTCCTTGCTTTCGGATGAAGAAAAGGTGAAGGCATGTGAACTTGCTGTTAAAGCAGGAGCCGATTTTGTGAAAACATCCACCGGTTTTTCGACTGGCGGAGCAACTGTCGAGGATATCCGCTTAATGAGGGAAACGGTCGGCCCAGACATCGGTGTTAAAGCATCCGGGGGAGTCAGGAGCCGTGAGGATGCACTTAATATGATTGAAGCAGGAGCGACAAGAATCGGAGCAAGCTCCGGCGTGGCCATCGTAAAAGGTGAAACTTCAAGCGATTCATACTAATATGACCAGTGAAGAGGGCGTATAATGAAAGAAGTATTTCTGGCATTAGCGGCCGGGATGATGGTTGGGATTGTATTCAAGTTTTTGAAGCTGCCCCTGCCCGCGCCTCCGGTACTATCAGCTGTAGTAGGGGTATTTGGCGTCTATTTTGGAGGCGTCGTGTTTGAATGGCTGTTTAAGTTATACCAAAGCTAGCTTACGGGAGTGGAACAAGGTGGAAGAAAAAGACCTAATCAAAGAAGCGATAAAAGCAAGAGAAGCAGCATACGTCCCTTATTCAAAGTTTGCCGTTGGAGCGGCTCTTCTGTCAAAAGACGGCCGTGTCTTCCATGGCTGCAATATTGAAAACGCGGCGTATCCGATGACGAATTGCGCGGAGCGGACGGCCATTTTCAAGGCGGTTTCAGAAGGAGTAACAGAATTCACGGCTATTGCGGTCGTTGCGGACACCGACAGGCCATGTTCACCATGCGGCGCTTGCCGGCAGGTCATTGCTGAGCTCTGCGGGCCGGAAATGGATATTATTCTGACCAACCTTAAAGGCGACGTGATGAAAGTGCGATCCGAAGATATTCTGCCGGGTGCCTTCCTTCCTGCAGATTTGGGAAATTGATCATATTTTCAAAAGATAAGAGCCGGCTCCCATGCCGGCTCTTTCTAATTTAAAAGGAAATCACCTTGAAACGAAACGGTTGCCGGTGATCCAGAACCGCCACGGATAATCTTTGGCCTCACCCGAATTGCCAATTCCAATCCGCGGACCCTCGGAAATGGCTTCTGGCAAGTATCCTTTTGCGATAAAAAGGGGAGGTTCAGTAAATGACCTTCCATAGTCATCTATCGTAATGCCGAGCGCCTTTGTCAATTTCCCTGGCCCGCTTGTCAGTTTCACTGTTTCGGCAACCCCTCTCCGGTTATGCATGAATGTCTCCCCGTAAACCGGTTCGACCGCCCTGATTAAGACCGCCTCAGGATTGCCTAGCCCGCCGCTGACAACATTAACGAGGCAGTGCGTGTGCATAACATACGTATAGACAAGCCCCGATTCCCCGAACATGATCTCTGTGCGTTTTGTCCTTCGGTTCATATAACTGTGGGCGGCACGGTCTCCCGGGCCGATGTATGCTTCAGTCTCAACGATATACCCCGCCGCCAGCCCTTCGGATGTTTCTTTTGCCAAAATGCAGCCGAGCAGAGATCGGGCAAGTTCCAATGTTGGCTGTTCAAAAAAGGGCCGGGTAAGGAGAGTGAATTCCTGCCCTGACATTTCTCTATCCATGTACTCCATAAATTCCTCCGAAATTGACGTTTTATTAAACGATTCCCCGCAAATTAAATGTTTAATCCGGTCTAACTGGGTAATTGAAAGGAAAGTCCTTTTTATGTTCACAAAATTGCCCATACTTTAGACTCATTCTTTATGGGAAAAGTTGTTTCCAAGGTGGAGACCTACTAAACTAATAGAATAGGTATTTCGCTATAAACTGACACCAATCGGGTTTTTCCCCGGGGACTGATGGAGCTGGTCAAAGTGGAGATAAAAAAATTTGAAAAAATGCTATTGAAGAGAATAAAGAACCAATTGTCTGACTGGTTCGACATACAGGATGCAGTTTTGCCGACAGAAGGCGAATTGTATCAATTCTTGCATTCCATAAAAGGAACGGCTGGCACTGTCGGCCTTATGCCATTATCAAACCTGTCAGGCAGGCTGATGGATGGTGTTGAAGAAGGCGGCAGCAGACAATGGAGTGCTAAGGCGCTTCGAGATTATCTGCTGGAGCTATCTTCAATGACGTATAATTACGAGGCGATTATTGATGAGGAAAAGGAATGTACGGACAGGAATGTCCCGCTGATTCAAATTATTAGTGAGGATGTCGGTCTCCTCGTCCATATTAGGGATGCAATGGAGGAGAACGGTTGGATTGCCATTGCTTATACTAGCTATGAAAAAGCGGCCCGAAGCCAGCTTGATATAAAACCTGATTGCATCGTCATTGACAACGATGGGGATGCCATACTGGCTCTAAGGCATTTCGGCAAACTCAATAGAAATCAATTCTTACCTACCGTTTTGCTGGGAGTGGGCCAGAACCGGAAGGCTAGGATGGATGCTTATAGGGAGGGAGCCGATGATGTTATCGAAAAACCTCTTGAAATGGATGAATTGAAAATCCGCGTGGGAAGGCTGCTGGAGCGTAAGAAATTATTTGATCAATCAGCTTTGCTGGATGAATTGACCGGCTTGTATAATCGCCGATTCCTCGAGGATGCTTTTAGAAGGAATCAAGCTGCTTTATCAAGGACCAATAAACCATTTTGCATCGCGATTCTTGACCTCGATAATTTTAAAACAATTAATGATGAATATGGCCATTTGGCGGGAGACAGGATCCTGGCTGCTTTCTCTTTAACATTGAAGGAGGGTATCCGCGCTTCCGACATTTCTTTCCGGCTGGGTGGAGAGGAATTCGGGATTCTTTTCCCTGATACTGATATGAAACAGGCCCGAAACATTCTTGAAAGGCTTCTTAAGGAGTGTAAGGAAAAATCGTTTACTGAAAATGGAAAAATATTTTCAGTCACTTTCTCCGCAGGCACCTTTCTTGTAAACGATGAAGGAATCAACCTTGAAACAGTCCTCGAAAGTGCGGACCAGGCCATGTATAGCGCAAAGAGAAATGGGAAATCGCGTATTGCCGAAGCAGAGCATGGCAACCCCCTTTCCAAAAAAACGCTGCATATCTCAATTATTGACGATGATGCCATTATCCGTTCCATGCTAAGCAAAATTATTGGAGGACTGGACACCCCTTATTACGAAATGGATGTCGATGTCTTTGAGGATGGAAGGAAGTTTTTTGATTCCGGCCGACTTGATGAGGAAGGGAGTCATTTCCTTATCCTTGATGGCGTCATGCCGGTCATGGACGGGTTGGAGGTACTCCAAAAAGTCAGAAGGGATTTCGCGGGCAGGGCTGTAAAAGTATTAATGCTGACTGGGCGCAAGAATGAATACGACATTGCCAGGGCATTGCAGCTCGGGGCGGATGATTACGTCACGAAGCCGTTTAGCATAACTGAACTTGAAGCCAGAGTCAAAGTCCTTATCCAGAGGCCGAATTAATGGCGAGGGAATTAGTTTACCTGTTCATTGTGACGGCTCTGTTCATCGGTATTTTATTTGTCATGCTGTTTTATTTAAGCATCAGGAAATCCGCCGCCAATAAAACGCGGAAACAAATCGAGGAATATAAAGAAACATACAACCCCATCCTATTTGAATACATCGTAGGCGGGAATGTCTCCAGAAAGCTCGTCCCGAATAATGTGGTGCAGAAAAAAGCGGTGGAGGAGCTTTTGGCAAAATATTCCGAAATCCTCGAGGGGGAGGAAGAACGGAAAAGCTTGACATCGATGGCGAACCTCCACTTGACCGAGTATTATCGCGTCCGTCTCAGAAGCCGAAAATGGAGTTCAAGAATGAATGCTCTCTATTATATTGAGAAATTCAATATGGATACATTGCTCAAAGATCTCTTTTCGATGCTTGGACAAAAAAGGATATCTCGTGATGAGTTGACCCATATACTGAGGATTCTCGCCAATTTCCAATTTATTAACCTTTACGATTATTTAAATAAAAAATATGCTTTCTTATCGGGATTTGAATGCAGAAATATCCTTGTCCGGCTTGGAAGCGGGCATTTTGATCAGTTTATCCTCGGCTTTCACAAGGCAAGACCCGATTTGCAGTATGCCATCCTGGATGTGATTGGGGTTAAAAGGGAAGTGCGCTTTCTGCCCTTTTTGGAATCTATCTTTCAAACCTATAAAGGCGAGGCCAAACTCCGGGCTTTAAAGGCGATCGGATCGATTGGATACGTCGGAAATCTCGCCCCATACTTGCCGCTCGCACATTCCGAAAAATGGGAAGAGCGGATGATGGCGGCGAGGCTGATTGGTGCGATGAAGGCTAAAGAGGGGATCGGCGATTTGATTCGTTTGCTCCATGACCGTTCATGGTGGGTGCGGTCCCAGGCTGGACAGGCACTGGCAAAATTCCCTGAAGGAAAAACAACTTTACAGGAAATAGCGGAAACAACGGAGGATCCATTCGCAAGGGATATGGCGATTGAATGGATCAATAAAGGAGTTTGATGATGCCTACTCTTGAATGGCTTGACATCGTTACATTTTTTGGCTGGTTTATTGCAATTTACATGTCCTGTGTCATCGCTTTTTACTCTATTATTCTTGTTTTTTCTGTTATTCAGCTGAGAAGAGAATACCAGCTTGATCGGGACCAGGCTTATATGGAATATATGAATGAAATTTATACAAAGCCAGTTTCAATTATTGTTCCGGCTTACAACGAAGAAGCAGGAGTCGTCCAAAGTGTCCGGTCGCTTCTTTCTATGAACTATCCGTTGTTTGAAGTGATTGTAGTCAATGACGGCTCGAAAGATAATACTCTTGGCAAAATGATAGACAGCTACGATATGAAGGAAATAAAAAAGGTTGTCAGGAAACAGCTTGACACAAAGCAGGTGCGGAAAATTTACCAATCCAGTCTCCTTCCTAACCTTTATATGATTGATAAAGACAATGGAGGAAAGGCGGATGCCTTGAATGCGGGGCTCAACTTTTCAAATTACCCGTACGTTTGCTCCCTCGATGGCGATTCGGTACTCGAAAATGATGCCTTCTTGAAGGTGATGAAGCCTATCATTGATTCAGATGAGGAAGTTATTGCCTCTGGAGGAAGTGTGCGGATTGCGAATGGATGCGACATCCGGGACGGCCATATCCTGAGAATCGGTCTGTCGAGCCATCCGCTTGTCATCATGCAAATCATTGAATATTTGCGTGCATTCCTGATGGGAAGAATCGGTCTGAGCAGGCATAATTTACTGCTTATCATATCGGGGGCCTTCGGCGTATTTTCAAAGCGCTGGGTCATTGAAGCGGGTGGTTACAAAACGAATACTGTCGGCGAAGATATGGAACTGGTTGTCCGGCTGCACCGGCTCATGAAGGAAAAAGGACAAAAGAAAAAGATTGTTTACGTTCCGGACCCCGTCTGCTGGACCGAGGTCCCGGAGGATATGACAACGCTTCGCAGGCAAAGAAGCAGATGGCACCGCGGTTTATTCGAAAGCCTCTGGACTCACCGAAAACTGACATTCAACCCGAAATACGGTTCTATAGGATTCATCTCATTCCCATACTTCTGGCTAGTTGAATTCCTGGGGCCCATCGTGGAGCTAACCGGTTATATATTTGTTGTTCTCTGCCTATTTCTTGGCGGTATCTATTTCGAATTTGCGATTCTCATTTTCCTCCTCTCACTTCTTTACGGATCAATCATTTCAATGGCGGCGGTTTTGCTGGAGGAGTGGACGCTGACGAAATATTCGAAGGTAAGTGACATTGTTAAACTCTTTTTGTACTCCATTACAGAGACGATTTGGTACAGACCGCTTACCGTCCTTTGGCGGTGCGAGGGAATCTGGAAGCTGATCAAAGGAGATACAAGCTGGGGAGAAATGAAACGAAAAGGGGTATCACAATGAAACGGCTTAAAAATAAGCCCCGCCTATATGTTATTTTGTTTACCGTCTTATTTGTGGCAGCAGTGACAGCACCGTTTTGGCTTTGGCAAATCAAGGGGTCAAAAAAGCTTAATGTTTTTATTATTGATAAAACAGTCCCGGATCAGAGTTACAGGGAACATAACGGGCTAGTATGGGTTTTGAACAATGAAAAATATAAAACAGATGATGGAGAAGCCTATTCCGCCAAAAAACATTACAGCGGGTTTAAGCCTGGGGAAGGCGGCAAGTTCAGTACGATTGGCTTGCCGGAAAATCTCGAAAGGCAGGATGTCATTTATTTGGCGGACCAATATGGCGTTTATGAAGAAGAATTTTCGGGCGGGAACAAGCTTGGCAAACGGTCCGAAATGCTTTACGGAGGGCTTCAGCCTGAAGAACTTGATCAAATCGAAACGGCGCTTCATACCGGCAAAGGAAAAACCTTTATCGCGGAATTTAATACGTTTGGCAGCCCGGCGACACCTGAAGTCCGTTCGCGGATTTCCAATATACTGAATGCTGATTGGACAGGATGGATCGGTCGTTATTTCCCAGATATGACAAGCGAAGAAGTCCCTGTCTGGGCAAGGGAGCAATATGAAAAACAGACAGGTAAATGGGAGTTCTCCGGACCTGGGTTTGTGTTTGTGAATCAGGAGGATTATGTCGTCGTTGCGCCTGCGAATGAATTAACCGGAAAAGGCGCCAAGTTTTCTTATACGAATGCCGGGGAAAAGCGATTCGGGCAAAAATTGGATACAGCCTATCAATATTGGTTTGATATTATTGAAGCCCGCGATAAATCGGAAATTCTCGCCTCTTACCGTCTTCCGTTAAAGGAGAAGGCGAAGGAAAGGCTTGCGGGCTTCGGAATCCCAGCCGATTTTCCCGCAGTCGTATCCCATGAAAACGCCCGGTTCACGTCATATTATTTTGCCGGTGATTTTGCAGATGAAGGGGAAGTGCCCTCCATTTATCAAACAAAAGGGCTTGCAGAATGGCGGCAATTTCTCGGGGCAGAAAACTCGTTTTACTGGGAAGCATATGTCCCGATGATGAAAAAACTGTTGAAGAATGGCCTTCATAAAGGCGTGGACCAGCAGAAAGTGCAACTTGCCGAAAACGGTGGAATAAAGACAAACAGCAAAACGGGTGATGATTACATCCAGGTGATGCGAAACGGGAAATGGGAAAACCTCCTGATAAAAGGCGTAAATATGGGAATTGGAAAGCCGGGGCATTTTCCGGGTGAAGCAGCCATTACAAAAGACGAGTATATCCGCTGGTTCAAGGCAATCGGGGCAATGAATACGAATGCGCTCAGGATTTACACTCTCCACCCGCCTGTGTTTTACGAGGCACTCAAA
The DNA here is from genome assembly GCF_000821085.1 of Bacillus sp. B-jedd. GTDB lineage: Bacteria > Bacillota > Bacilli > Bacillales > Cytobacillaceae > Bacillus_D. The sequence goes on along the minus strand of NZ_CCXR01000002.1, from coordinate 160,314 downwards.
GAGTATAATGAAACCGCTAAAAAGCCTCTTTATCTTTTTCATGGCGCCTGGGTGAATGAAGACGAACTGGTGAAAGGTAAGGATGCCTATTTAAGTACCGAGGATTTCAAGACTGAACTGACTTATCTAGTCGATATTATTCATGGGAACGCAGAGCTGCCTGAGCGAAAAGGCCATGCTTCTGGTTCTTATAAAACAGACATTTCAAAATATGTCCTCGGCATCATTGCAGGAATCGAGTGGGACCCGCAGATGACTGTGTCGACGAACGAGAAACATAAAGGCATGAAGCAATACGAGGGAACGTATTTCCGGACAGACGGAGCGTCGCCTTTTGAAATATGGCTGGCCCAAATGATTGATTATACAGCCAAGTATGAGACGGATAAATACGGCTGGCAGCATACGATGAGCTTTACAAACTGGGTTACGACGGATTTACTGAAGCATCCTTCAGAGCCATCCAAAGAGGAAGACGTTGTTACGGTAAATCCAAATCACATTTTGCCAAAAGAGGATTTTCAGGCGGGAGTGTTTGCTTCCTATCATATTTATCCTTATTATCCCGACTTCTTGAATTTGGATGAAAAATATTTAAAGTATAAAGATGCTGATGGTAATCCAAATAACTACGCCGGCTATCTGAACGATCTCATAAAAGAGCACAGCATGCCTGTCGTGGTAGCGGAATTCGGGGTGCCTTCCTCAAGGGGAATTGCCCACTCGAATCCATTCGGAATGGGCCAGGGGAAGCATTCCGAGCAGGAACAGGGTGATATCAATACTACTTTATTTAAATCGATTGTAGATGAAGGGTACGCCGGAGGAATGGTCTTTTCCTGGCAGGATGAATGGTTTAAAAAAACATGGAACACGATGGATTTAGATAATCCTTCCCGAAGGCCATTTTGGGATAATCAACAAACGAATGAGGAGCATTTTGGGATATTGGGATTTGACCCTGGAGAAAAGGGGACAACTATTTATCCAGACGGAAAAATAGATGACTGGGTAAAATTAGGGAGCAAGCCCGCCTACCAGTCGAAGGAAGGATCGATTAAGGAAGCCCATTTTGCCGCGGATGCCGGCTATCTGCACTTCCTTTTAAAATTAAACGAGCCTGCGAATCTTGAAAAAATGCCGATCAGTCTCCTGCTTGATACAGTACCAGGCCAGGGACAGAAGGAAATAAAAAATCTTGGGGAAGGCAGATTCAAGTCCGGTTTTGGGACAGACTTCATCATTAACCTCGGTGGAGAAAAAAATTCGCGTGTATTAGTGGACAGCTATTATGACCCATTCTATTACTATTATGGGTATATGTTGAAAATGATAGCGGAAAAGCCGTATGCCCAGGATAAAGTTAATGGTGTATTCCACCCAGTAAAGCTCGCGTTGAATAAGAAACGGGTCCACCCGATTACGAAGGAAGTTTTGCCATTTGAGGATATTGAAACGGGTGTCCTTACTTATGGTACGGGCAACCCGAAAGACAAGAATTTTAACTCGCTCACAGATATCAGCTTGAGTAAGGATAAAAAAGTGATTGAAGGCCGGATTGCCTGGCAGTTAATCAATATTAAGGATCCGAGCCAGCATGAAGCAATGGGTGATTTGTGGAAGGGCGGACCCAAAAAGAGCGTCTTTATTGATGGGATTCGAATTGCTGTTACCCAGGCTGAAAATGGCGAAATAAAAGAATTGTTTCCTGGCGGGGGGAATGAACCATACGTATTTACGTGGAAAAAATGGCAGGAACCCTATTATCATGAACGGCTGAAGGAATCCTATTACATCATGAAAAAGGCGTACGAAACGATTGGGATTGAGGGGGAGCGGAAATGAAACGGATTTTGCTCGCGGAAGATGAAGAAATATTAAGGATGCTTGTGGTCGATACTTTCGAAGACAGCGGATTTGAAATTGATGAGGCGGCGGATGGCCAGGAAGCGCTAAAGCTGTTTGCTGATAATAACTATGATTTAGTCATTCTCGATTATATGATGCCAGTTTATACCGGTATGGAGGTAATTGAAAGAATTAGGGACAAAGCCAGCCATGAAGGTACTAAAATTGTCATGCTGTCAGCGAAGAGCCAGCAGTACGAACAGGAGAAGGTACTTTCCGCAGGTGCTGATTATTTTATATCCAAACCCTTCAGCCCAGCAGAGCTGTTAGGAAAAATAGAGGGAATTTTGCATGGGGAGGATTAGTAATTACGTAAACAAGAGCTTATCCAGAAGGCTGGGAGTGGTGATGGGCGGTTTTTTTGCTACTTTTCTGGTAGGAACCGCGATTCTGATTGCCATCCTCAATTCACTGAATCATTCTTATACTTATGAGCGCAAGGCTCTTAAAGAAAAAACAAGCCAAGCCCAGCAAATCAACTCCGCTTTCAATCAGGCCTTTTTCAATGCACGCGGTTACTTGGCATTAGGCAATGTGGAGATGAAAAAGGACACCGAAAATAAAGAGGAAGCGATCAGGAAATATGTCCAAGGCTTCGAACAGCTGGCCGTAACTGAAAAGGATATTGTCGTCTTGCAAAATATCCATGATTTTTCCGGCTACTATTTTGGCGAAGTCATACCAGTTGTATTTAAGGAGTATGAAAGCGGAGTACGCGGGCAGGAACTGGCAATCGCTAATTCCGAAGCCACCAGAAAAGTAGTGGAATTCAAGGATTTTTTAAATGATTATATTACCGGACTGGACGTGGAGCTTAACCACCGCTTTAATACGTACACCACAATGCAATCGAATATTATTCTCATGTTTATTGTATTCATAGTCGGCATTCTGCTTACGCTGCTTTTCATTACGAGAATGATGCTTAGCCAGGCGGGAAAGCCATTGTCTGAGCTAGCAGTTGCGGCCAACCAAATTGCGGATGGGAAGAATGCAACAATCCATGTTGATAAAAAGCGGAAGGACGAAATTGGCGTCCTGTCAAAGGCATTTCACATCATGGCTGAAAAAGTGGTGGAAAAGGAACGTGACTTGCTGGAACAAAATCATACATTAATCGAGCAAAAGGTAGAACTCCATGCCCAGCAGGAGGAATTGGAAAAGACACTTAAGATATTAAGGGCCCACGATGCCAAGCTTAGCAGCCGCAATGAATTGATCAATGGGATGTCAAGGTCTTTGAACAAGCAGGAAGTACTCGATAGTGTTGTCGTTAATATGAGAAGGGTCCTTAAAGCCGATCAGGGAGTCATCGTTTTGATGTCTGACTTTTCAGCTGCTTCTGAAGGAATTTCAGTTGAGGGAGTCAGCCAGTTTATCCGGCACCTCCAAGCGGGCATGTTCACGAAACTTGCATCGGAGAAAGGGCCAGTCACGGTAGAACGCCGTTCAAAGGACGAAGAAAACGGCTTCCACCAAGGAGATTTCTTTTGCCAGGATTTATATCTGCCCATTTTTACCGCAGAAAAAGAAATTGCCGCCATAATGTGTTTTACAAGGTACGGACAGCGGTTTTCTCCGGGCGATTACGAGGACTGGCGGGCGTTTTCAAAAAACATTGGGATTGCCCTTGATAAGATATCACTTTTCGAATTATCTGACCGGGAAAGGCGGCTTAATCAAAGCATACTGGACACCATTAAAGAGGGCGTCCTGCTTGTTGATAAAAATGGTGCCATTCTGCAGACAAACGGCCAATTCTGTGAAATGTTCAGCTTGAAGGAAACACAGCTGGCGGGTATGAAACAATACCAGTGGGGCAGCAGGATGGTGATTTATGTTGAAGATGGTCGGGAATTCCTTGATTATCTTGCTAAAACCATTTCAGGGACGGGTAAATCTGAAGCATTCACCTTTAAGAAAAAAGACAGCGCCCAGGTGATCAGGGTTTATAGTGAAGCAGTCTGGCAAGGCGAAGAACGTCTTGGCACTGTTTTTGTCCATCGCGATATTACAAAGGAATTTGAAGTCGATCAAATGAAATCAGAATTTGTCAGCACAGTCAGCCATGAGTTAAGAACTCCGCTTGCCAGTATCCTGGGCTTCAGTGAACTGATGTTGCATAGGGAAATAAAGCCGGAAAGGCAAAAAAAGTACGTTTCCACCATCTTGAATGAAGCAAAAAGACTGACGAGCCTGATAAATGATTTTCTTGATGTGCAAAAAATGGAGGCTGGCAAGATGGCCTATGAAAAAAAGCCAGCCAACCTTGGCGAAATTCTTGAAAATGTTGCGGAAATATACAGGCAAACGACAGATAAGCATGAGATAATCCTGAAAGCTTTTTGTGAAAATCCGATATTCCTTGGGGATAAGGAAAAGATGGAACAGGTTTTCAGAAATCTCATCAGCAACGCGATAAAATATTCTCCTGACGGCGGAACAATCCAGTTAAACGTCCGATGCGAAAATGGGCAGATTAAAGTGGAAGTCCGCGATCAGGGAATTGGAATACCGGAAGAGGCCATTGGCAAGCTTTTCACGAAGTTCTATCGGGTCGACAATTCCGACCTCCGGAAAATAGGCGGAACTGGACTAGGCCTGGCGATTGTCCAGGAAATTGTGAAGGCGCACCGGGGGGATATTTCCGTTTCTTCCATACCAGGATTGGAAACAACTTTCACCGTTTCCTTGCCCGCCATTCAGCAACAAGCGGAGGATAGTCTGATGGAGAAAGAATACAATCCTTCTCGTTATAGAGTTGTTGTTGTAGAAGATGATCCGAGCCTGGCATCATTAATCAGCCAGGAACTCTCAGAAAGCGGATTTCTAGTGGATCATTTTGCAAATGGTCAGTCCGCACTTGCATCAATGGAAAAAAAGCCGCCGGATGCTCTTGTGCTTGATATTATCCTTGAAGGCGGAGAGCTTAATGGCTGGGAGATCATGAGCAGGATGAAGGAACGGGAAAACCTGAAGCATATTCCAATCATCATTTCGAGTGCCATTGATGAGAAATTAAAAGGGCTCAAACTTGGCGCCCAGGAATACCTTGTTAAACCGTACAAACCAAGCTTCCTTTCCAAGACCATCATGCAGACCCTCTTGAAAAGGGATAAGATGGGACAGATTTTTGTCCCGGGAAAATTGGATGCCGATGAAAATAATCAATAGCGATCGGTTGCAAAGGGCCCCTGTAAAAAGGGGCTTTTTGTCATGGAAAGTTTCTAATTTTCCAGCCACTTTTAAGGTATAATAAATGTGTTTAACAGATTAATTTATTGGCACGCATGAACAAAGGGGCGGAAGAAATGAGCACAAAGACAGAATACAGAATTGAAAAAGACTTCCTGGGGGAAAAGGAAGTCCCGGCGGAAGCCTACTACGGGGTTCAGACGCTGCGGGCAGTCGAAAACTTTCCGATTACAGGCTATACGATTGATTCCAGCCTGATCAAAGCTATGGCCATCGTTAAAAAATCTGCGGCAATGGCTAACAGGGATACCGGCCAGCTCGAACCAGAAAAAGCGGATGCCATCATTGCAGCCGCAGATGAAGTCCACGAGGGCCGCTGGCACGATCAGTTCATTGTCGATCCCATTCAGGGTGGCGCGGGCACATCGGTGAATATGAACGCCAATGAAGTCATTGCCAACAGGGCTCTTGAACTGCTTGGCAAACCGAAGGGCAGCTATTCCTATATTAGCCCTAATACACATGTTAACATGGCACAATCCACAAATGACGCATTCCCGACCGCAATTCATCTTGCTGTCCTGTCTTCGTTGGAAGGGCTGCTTGAAAATATGGCAGCGCTTAACGCTTCATTCAAGAATAAAGCGGAAGAATTCGATGATGTCATCAAAATGGGCCGTACCCATTTGCAGGATGCGGTCCCAATCAGGCTTGGGCAGGAATTCCAGGCTTATGCGCGTGTTTTATGGAGGGATCTTGAGAGGGTTCAGAATTCCCGGCAGCACTTATATGAAGTCAATATGGGGGCGACCGCGGTAGGGACGGGCCTTAATGCTGATCCTGACTATATTGAGAAAGTCGTAAGCTATCTGGCGGAAAATAGTGGGTTGCCGCTTGTAAAAGCCGAGCATCTTGTAGATGCCACACAGAATACGGACTGTTATCTGGAAGTTTCATCGGCGCTGAAGGTCTGCATGATGAACATGTCGAAGGTAGCAAATGACCTGAGGATGATGGCTTCCGGACCGAGAACGGGGCTTGGGGAAATCATGCTGCCGCCGCGCCAGCCCGGGTCTTCCATCATGCCTGGCAAGGTGAATCCGGTCATGGCTGAAGTACTGAACCAGGTAGCGTTCCAGGTCATTGGCAACGACCATACAATCTGCCTCGCTTCAGAGGCTGGCCAGTTTGAATTGAATGTGATGGAGCCGGTCCTTGTCTTCAATTTGCTTCAATCAATAAAAATCATGACAAATGTGTTCGATGTATTCCGGAAATATTGCCTTGAGGGCATTGAAGCCAACCGGGAACGGATGCAGGAATATGTCGATAACAGTGTCGGGATCATTACGGCCATCAATCCCCATGTCGGCTATGAAACAGCCGCTTCAATTGCGAAAGAAGCCATCGAGACAGGGAAATCGGTAAGGGAGCTCTGTGTAGAAAGGAACGTTCTGACAGATAAGGAACTTGACGCTATCCTCCATCCATTTGAAATGACGGACCCCGGCATCTCGGGCAAAGAGCTTTTAAAGAAAAAGGATTTAGTTGAGGTTTAATACGTGCTTGAATATAAGGTGGCCATGAAAAAAGCAGGGATGAATGCTCATCCCTGCTTTTTTGCGGTTTAAAGAAAAATATTCAATATATAATAAAAAGTTGCGGCAATCAGGGCTGAAATCGGGAGGGTGATCACCCAAGTGATCAGCATCCGCTGGGCCGTTCCCCATTTTACGCCCTTCAGGCGGTGGGAAGCGCCTACGCCAAGAATACCTGATGAAATGACGTGCGTCGTGCTCACTGGGAGATGGATATAAGTCGCCCCGAAAATAATCGCGGCACCGGTTAGATCCGCAGCAACGCCGTTAATTGGGCGGATTTTCATGATTTTTCCGCCAACAGTTTTAATAATTTTCCAACCCCCGACAGAAGTTCCGAGTCCCATGGCTGTCGCACAGGCTAGTTGGACCCAAAAAGGAATGTCGGATGTTTCGACATAGCCATTGGCAATCAGAGCCATTGTGATGATCCCCATAGCCTTTTGGGCATCGTTCGTACCATGCGTATAAGACTGCAGCGCCGCTGTCCCAATTTGGATCAAGCGAAAATTGCGGTTGGTTTTCGTCAAATTGGCATCTTTAAAAACAAATTTAAAAATGGTGTATATGATATACCCGACAACAAAGGCTAGAATTGGCGAGAAAATGAGTGCCTCGAGAATTTTAAGGAATCCCTGGTATTCAATAGTTTGAAATCCGGAAGAAGCAATCGCCGCTCCCGCAATCGAACCAATTAACGTATGGGAAGAACTGCTTGGGATGCCGAAATACCAGGTGAGAAGGTTCCAAGTTATCCCTGACAGCAGGGCGGCAAGAATGACAGTAGTCCCATTTTGAAGAGTAAATGGGTCAACAATTCCTTTTGTAATTGTTTTGGCAACCCCGGTAAATGTCATCGCACCGACGAAGTTCATGATGGCAGCCATAAGAATCGCATGGCGCGGTTTAAGGGCTTTTGTTGATACGGAAGTTGCTATGGCATTTGCCGTATCATGAAACCCGTTAATGAAGTCAAACGCCAGAGCAAAAATGACAATGGTTACGGTTAATATAAATACGGGATCCATAGTTAAGCTCCTTACGCGTTTTTCATGATGATGGTTTCAAGTGTGTTGGCTACCCCCTGGCAGCTGTCGGCAATGTCTTCAAGTGTTTCATAAATTTCTTTATATTGAATGATTCGGATCGGATCTTTTTCAACCGAAAATAGGTGTTTTATCGATTGTCTTAAAATACCATCACATTTTGATTCATAGTCTTTAATTGAAATGGCGTGTTCGCGAATTTGCAGCAATTTTTTCGTTGCAAGAAGGGTAACCGCCTTTTCAATCTCAAGAACGCTGCTCTGGATGGCTGAAGTGAACTGCAGCATAAAGTCATCCGCATCAGTCATGGAATACATTTCAAAAAGGGCGGCGCAATGCTCAAGTCCGTCCAGGACATCGTCCATACTATTTGAAAGGTGAAGGATATCTTCGCGTTCAATCGGAGTGATGAAGGCATCATTCAACTCTTTGATTACCGTGTGGACATAAGTATCGCCTTTTGTTTCGAACTCCTTCATGTTTTCGGAAAAAGTCTTTAGGTCGCTTACATTTCTTAGCTTATAATCTGTAAAGTAATTTACGCTTTCCTTAAGGTTTGAAGCAATTTCCCCAAGAAGCAAAGAGAACTTGTCATTCTTTTTAAAAGCCATTTCGGATAACCCCCGTTTTTTAATCCTATTTCAAAAGACTCAAGCTAAACTATTGTAAAGGAAATTTGTCGAAAAAGAAAAGACGTTTGCACCAAATTTACAAAAACTTAACATAAAAATTGGACTATATAGGTTGAACTTAATAATTTGGCTATTTTATTTTAATAAGCTGGTTGATAGGAGCTCAGGCATGTAGAATCAACCACCCTGTTCCCGTGGGAATACCAATTTTTATTTCAATTTATTATAGAGAAAACCGGGGTGTAAAAAAACGTTAATTTCCTTCTTTATATATCCTTGTTTTTTACAATAAAACCGGCTGAGTAAAGTTTTACTGTTATAATGTGCAAGTTGTGCATGCAAAATGTAAACTTTAGATAAAGAACATGAGAAGGAGGAAAAATGAATGCTTTCAATTAAAGATACGGCCAAGCTTCATAACGGGGTGGAAATGCCTCTTTTTGGACTTGGAGTCTATAAAGTAGAGGAAGGCGCCGAGGCGGAAAAGACAGTTAATGAAGCGCTAAAACTTGGCTACCGATTAATAGACACAGCCGCCATGTACCAAAATGAAGAAGGAGTCGGAAAGGCTGTTAGGGATAGTGGGCTTCCGCGTAAGGAAGTTTTTGTAACCACAAAGGTATGGAACAGTGACCAGGGATATGAATCGACATTAAATGCTTTTGAAACGAGCCGGCAGAAGCTGGGGCTTGATTATATTGATTTATATTTGATCCATTGGCCGGTGAAAGGAAAGTACCTTGAGACTTGGAAGGCCCTCGAGGAGATTTATCAGCAAGGGAAGGTACGAGCAGTCGGGGTCAGCAATTTCAATATTCATCATTTGGAAGACCTGGCAAAGCACAGCTCATTGAAGCCTGTTGTCAATCAGGTTGAACTGCATCCGGCATTATCGCAAACCCAGCTAAGGGATTATTGTAGAAGAAATGATATTCTCGTCCAGGCATGGTCCCCGCTGGCCAGGGGAAGGATTCTTGCCGATCCAATCTTAACGGCCATCGCAGAAAAAAACGGAAAAACTCCCGCTCAAGTCATTTTGCGCTGGCATTTGCAGAACGGAGTGGCTGTTATCCCTAAATCAGTAACATCTTCAAGGCTTCGGGAAAATGCCGATCTTTTTGATTTTGAACTTTCGGGTTATGATATGGACGAAATCAACAACCTGAATGCAAATACCCGTTTCGGAGCAGACCCGGATAACTTCGATTTTTAAAAATGCTGGAAATGTTGTCTCGTTGTTCCGGATTTTATGTCGGTTTTAGGTTAGGGCAGCACTCCTTATCAACCAGCCCAGAAGGAAACCTTCGATACCATTTTTTGAAAGTTGGATTGTCAGTGTGTTTATTTTAAATAAATGCGGGTAATTTAAAGGTACAAACAGTTAGGCGAAACAAAAAGAACCACTCGTTTTTCTAAACTGTTTGTGGCTGCAGCAGCCAAGTTAAAGGCGCACTTTACAATCTATAAACTACTTTCAAGGAGTGAATTTTCATGAGTTTTCTTTGGGCATTAATTATCGGAGGAATTATCGGTTGGCTTGCAGGGATGATTGTAGGCAGAGATATTCCAGGTGGAATCATAGGTAATATTATTGCAGGTTTCGTAGGTGCTTGGTTAGGGACAGCGATTTTCGGTAACTGGGGACCGCACGTAGCGGACTTTGCAATAGTACCAGCGATTATTGGCGCTGTAATTCTTGTCTTCTTGTTGAGCATGATTATGAAAGCTTTTAGAAGGTCAAACCATTAATAAAGCGAGAAGCCTCCCATATATTGGGAGGCTTTTTGCTGTGCGCATTAAATCATCTCTAAGCTAATTCCTTTGAAAATAGGCGGATTATCGATAAAGGGTGCGCGAACCTCGATTTTTTCAAAAGTTATTGGGTGGGTGAAAGACAATTTTGCAGAATGAAGGGCTTGTCTGTTAAAGACCGGCTTCCCTCCATATAGTACATCTCCCGCCAGTGGGTGGCCGATATGGCTGAAATGGACCCGGATTTGATGAGTTCTCCCAGTATCAAGCCAACAGGTGAGCCAAGTGAGATTATTGGATGGCTCCACTTTTAAAACTTTATAATTTGTCCGGGCTTCCTGTCCGGCAGGAGACACGCGCCGGCGAGTAGAGTGATGCCTGTCCCTGCCGATTGGTTCGTCGATAATCCCCTTTTTTCTAAGTCCAGCTCCATGCACAGCTGCCACATAGGTTCTTTTAATGGAGCGTTCCTCTAGCATCCGGTCGAGAACTGACCCGGCAAGAGGATGCTTGGCGAAAAGGATGGCACCAGTTGTATCACGATCGAGCCGGTGGACATGATGCAGGGCTGCCGATTCGCCTGTGGCCTGCAGATGGCAGGCGACAGCGTTCAGCAAGGTATGATGGTCGCCCTCATCGTTTGGATGAGTATTCATAAAAGGAGGCTTATTTACAATTATCAAATGGTCATCCTCGTAAAGGACTTCAATATCGGTGCAAAAAGGCTCAATGAGCGGAGGTGAATCCGCAAACAAATCAATATGAATTTTGTCTCCGGCAGCGAGAGGAGTTTCCCAGCGGGCCTTTTCCCCATGGATTTTTACTCTTCCTTCCATCCGGAATTCATGGATAAGTTTTTTAGGGGCTTTCCATTTTAATTTAAAAATCCCTGCAACGGTCACCCCGTTCCATTCAGGTGGAATTGTCAGCTCTAAGAATTTCCCCAGCCGTTTTGTTTTAAGCATTTTTTGGCTCCTTTATCTTTGAAAGTGTGCTTTTTTCGTGGTTTAAATTACCAGTCTTTTTACAGTTGGGAATATGCTATTCTAATGATATATTACATCGATATGACAATTGTAACAAAGGTGGTTTTTACGTGAAAATCGTTTTTGCCTCAACGCCTGGCCAGGAGCAAGAAATCAACGAACTCATCCATTATTTTTATTCAAAAGTTCTGCCAAAGTATTTTACTGACAAAGAAATTGAGGGATTTTTTAGGAAAGGGGTTTTACATAAGAGAGATGCTGCTGACTCCTTTGGCACACTGCGGGACGCATTTTACGTCATGGCGAGCCTTCAGACCCTAATTTTTATTTTGGAGGCGCCGAATCCAAGTGACCATCATCGGGCGCTTTTCTCGAAGAATGCCGATACTTTAAGGGATTATGGAATGTATTTTCCATTCGATTTTGAATCTTTCATCTTTGGTCTGAAAAACGGGGAACCGATTTTCAGCATGTACACTCCCGCTGCCAATCAACTACTTGTTTAAACAGCCCGTTTTGGAATGGTAAATTCATAACGCCAGCCAGGTTTTATGACTGACTGGTGCAAAAGTTAACGCCCGCGCGAGCAGGCGTTTTTTTCTTTATTAGCGACTATTTTTTTGAAACATGTTCATCGAGCCAATCCTGATATTCCTGCTTATCCCGGCCGCCTGTCACCCTGGCTGTTTCCCGGCCATCCTCGAAACGGATTAAAGTAGGGGTGCCTTCAATTTTGAAAATGTCCCATGCCTGCTCATACTCAAGGACATTCAGCTGGTCGATTTCGATATTCATATCCTTCGCCAGCGGCATTAGGATTGGTGTCGCTTTTTTGCAATGGGGGCAGGTCGGGCTGTAAAAGTAGACAGTTACATCTTCCCCGGCAGAAAGCTTCTTCTCGAGATTTTCCATTGTAATGATGGTTTGGTAATTTGGGTCATCCAGCTGTGCGATAGTTTCTGGATAGAGCTTTTTATCGCCATAGGGATTGTTGCTTTCTTTTGTCTTTTCTTCGTTTTGCTGATTTGTCAGATAAGCTACCCCTGCAAATAGGACAACGATGACTCCTAGAAATAGCATTATTTTTTTCATATGGATTGATCCCCTTTTTTTCGTTTCAAAATAATGATGCTGCAGGCAAAAATAAGTGCGAAGGCTATAAAGGCAAGGAATGGAATGGTAATAAAGCCCAGCCAGTTAATATATTGCCCGGTACATGGAATCCTGCCGCATGACGGGGCTGCCTCTGCCATAAAGGATAATTTTTGCAAGGAATAATGGTAGGCTGAAACGGCCAAGCCGATAGCGGATAACCATGTACTGTACAGCGCTATCCGGAAATCTTTCTTCACGATGGCAATGCCGAGCAGGAGGGCCATCGGATACATGAGAATCCGTTGGTACCAGCATAATTCACATGGTTCATATTGACGGATTTCCGAAAAATAAAGACTTCCGAACATTGCTATGATTGAAACCGCCCATGCCAAAAATAAAATATTTTCCCGGTTGTCCTTCTCCATATTTTCACCTCTTTCAATAAATTTTAGAGGAAAAAGTGAATTTGTACAAATCAGGCGACCGGCTCGAATTATGACGAATGTGGAAAAATCCCAGCCAACCCTATAAAATAAAGGGGACAAATATTATTAAGCGGGTATATCCGCGGGTAAATGAGAGAAAAAATGCTTGCCGGAATTGGAGGAATCAGAATGGAATGGAAGAATAAAGCAGATAGGTGGCTTTTATTTGAAAACATGGACCCGGAGTTGAAAAATGAGCTCCAGCTTTTGAAAGAGAATGAAAAAATGCTTGAGGAATCCTTTTATAAGGATCTCGAATTTGGAACGGGCGGAATGAGGGGAGAAATCGGCGCTGGCTCAAACAGGATGAATATTTATACCATCCGTAAGGCAACTGCCGGACTTGCAGCCTATATAGAGGGGCTGGGCGAAGAGGCTAAAAACCGTGGTGCGGTCATTGCCTACGACTCACGCCATAAATCACCTGAATTTGCGATGGAAGCGGCAAGGACACTGGCCACGAAAGGAATCAAGGCGTACGTTTTTGATGAACTGAGGCCGACACCCGAGCTTTCCTTTGCGGTCAGGTATTTAAATGCCGCGGCGGGCATCGTCATTACAGCGAGCCATAATCCTCCGGAATACAATGGATTCAAGGTTTACGGAGAGGATGGAGCCCAGCTTCCGCCGGCTGCTGCGGATATGGTCATTGCTAAAGTCAATGAATTGGAAAATGAACTTTTAATCGAGGTTGAAAGTGAGGAAACGCTACGGAGTGCCGGGTCGATCGAAACCATTGGCGAAAAGGTGGATCGGGCGTATACGGATATGCTGGCGACGATTTCAGAAAATCCGGGCATTGCCGAGGAATCGCCAATTACTATCGTCTTTACGCCACTCCACGGTACAGCCAATAAGCCGGTCCGGGCAGCGCTGGAGGCACTCCATTATAAAAATGTCCATATTGTCCGTGAGCAGGAACTTCCGGATCCTAATTTCTCCACGGTCAAAAGCCCGAACCCGGAAGAGCATGCTGCGTTTGAACTGGCGATTCGGGACGGAAAGAAAGTGGATGCCGACATTTTAATTGCCACTGACCCTGATGCGGACAGGCTAGGCATTGCCGTTAAAAATCATGAAGGCGAGTATGTTGTCCTGACCGGAAACCAGACAGGCGCCCTCCTTCTCGACTATATTCTTGAGCAGAAAAAGGCCAAAGGTACACTCCCTCAAAATGGAGTCGTCCTTAAAACAATTGTTACTTCGGAGATTGGCCGGAAAATAGCCGAAGCTTATGGCCTTAATACGATGGATGTTCTGACCGGCTTTAAATTCATCGCAGAGAAAATCAAGGAATTCGAAACAACTGGCGAGCACACTTTCCTGTTTGGCTATGAGGAAAGCTATGGCTACCTGATCGGCGACTTTGCCCGCGACAAGGATGCTGTCCAGGCAGCGCTGATGTCCGCCGAAGTGTGCGCTTATTATAAGAAGCAAGGATTAAGCCTTTATGATGGCCTAATGAATGTTTTTGAAAAATACGGTTACTTCCAGGAAGGCCTTCAGTCGCTAACGATGAAAGGTAAAGATGGAGCTGAAAAAATCGCGAATATCATGGCGGGCTTCCGGTCAACGCCGCCTTCTTCACTTGCAGGCCTGGCCGTGGTTGCTTCTGAGGACTATCTTGAAAGCGTCCGGGCATCATCTGCGGGAATGGAACGCATTGACCTGCCTAAATCAAATGTGCTTAAGTATTTCCTCGAGGATGGGTCTTGGGTTTGCCTGCGTCCATCTGGAACGGAGCCGAAAATCAAGTTCTATTTCGGCGTCAATGATGTAAGCCTTGAAGCAAGCCAAAAGAAACGGAAGGAAATAGAAACAGACTTCATGGAACTTGTGAATAAGACACTTTGATTTCAAAATCCCGGCAGCCACAAAGGCCAGCCGGGATTTTTTTATTTCTTCAAAATCATTAAGCTAATGCCCAACCGGTTTTTCTCAGCCTTTAGTCGCAGTTACTTTCCTCCGATTGGCCAAAGGCAATTTTCTGCAAAAAAGGTATAATGGAGGAAAACGGCGGTGGGGGAAAGCAAATGGAGGCGGAGTCAAGACTGCAAAAGCTTGGCATTCTAAAGGAAATTGCCGAGTTGCTGAATAAAGGGACGGACGCAGAAGAAATCCTTTCTGATGTGCTGGAAAAATTGCTTCATGTCACCGGACTGAAAACCGGCTGGATTTTTTTAATCGGTCCGGAAGGTTCTTATACCCTTTCGGCCAAAAAAGAATTGCCGGAAGCACTGTCGCGTTCCAATTTTGCGCCAATGTGCTCGGGAGACTGCTGGTGCATTGAACGGTATCGGGATGGCAGATTGGATAAAGCGACAAATATTATTGAATGTAAACGGCTTGAAGATGCGATTTTAAATAATCTGGGTGATACGGATTCACTGACACACCATGCAACAGTGCCGCTAAGGGCGGGGGAGGAAAAATTCGGGCTCCTGAATGTCGGATCTCCTCACAAGACCCATTTTGATAAAGAGGAACTGGCACTGCTGGAATCTGTCGCTCTCCAAATCGGATCGTCTTTGAAGAGGATAAAACTGGCCCGGCAGGAGCAGGAACTTGCATTGACCGCAGAGCGGAACAGGCTTGCGCGGGACCTGCATGATTCCGTCAACCAGTTGCTTTTTTCCGTCAGTCTGACCGCGAAAGGCGGAGCTTCCATGGCAGGGAGTATGGAGATAAAAGAAACGTTCACTTATATTCAGGAAATGGCTCAGGAAGCGTTGAATGAAATGAGGGCGCTCATTTGGCAGCTTCGTCCCCAGGGGCTTGAAAATGGGATTGTCAGTGCGCTGAGCAGTTATGCGCAAATGCTTGGGCTTGAGCTTGAAATGAACGTCAAAGGTGTCGTGAAATTACCGGCTAAAATTGAAGAAGCCCTTTGGCGGGTCGGCCAGGAAGCTATGGCCAATTGCAAAAAGCATTCCGGCCAGACAACGATTGTAATTGATTTTGCGATGGAAAAGAATGTTGTGCTGCTGGAAATCAGCGATCCAGGATGCGGGTTCCATTTCAATGAAGACAGCGAATTGCCGTCTCTTGGTTTAAAAAGTATGAGAGACAGGGCAGAGGGCTTGGGAGGCCAATTCCTATTGGAAAGCAGCGCGGGAGCGGGGACTAAATTATCGGTCAAAATTCCTGTATGAAGGGGGGATTACAATGGGCATCCGAATCTTAATCGCGGACGATCATCATGTCGTCAGAAGGGGACTGGCCTTTTATTTGAAAACACAGCCTGATTTTGAGATAGCGGGGGAAGCGGCCAATGGGGAAGAGGCAGTAAAAAAGGCCGCTGAGCTCAAGCCTGATATCGTTTTAATGGACCTTGATATGCCTGTCATGGATGGGATTACGGCGACGGCGAAAATTAAGGAACAGCAGCCCGACATGAAAATTATGATTTTGACCAGTTTTTCTGACCAGAATCATGTTATTCCCGCCGTTGAAGCGGGGGCTATGGGTTATCAGCTGAAAGATGTAGAGCCGGATGAACTGGCCGCTTCTATCAGAAGGCTTGCATCCGGGGAAAACCAGCTTCATCCGAAAGCAACTTCCCATCTGTTATCGCAAATTTCCGCAAACCAGAAAGAGATGAAAAAGCCTCTTGATGAACTGACAAAACGTGAAAAAGAAGTTTTAAAGGAAATCGCCAGCGGAAAAAGCAATAAGGAGATTTCTGCGTCTTTGTTTATTACGGAAAAAACGGTCAAAACGCATGTTTCAAGCATCCTTTCGAAACTGGATTTAGCCGATCGGACCCAGGCGGCATTATATGCGGTCAAGAACGGACTGGCTGGAAGCTGAGACTTGATTAACCCATAAAATAAAAAGAGCACGGCCCAGTTTTTTGGCCGTGCTTCATTTTGTGCGGTGGTGGAATTCGTTTGCCTTCAGTTACGATAAACTATAAAGAGGCTGCTGTGCTGCAGTGATGGCTGGAGCCTCTATAGCATGGTCAATGTATCGGAGCAGGGAGTAAAGCTTCTGTTCCAAAATGGAATAATCATGCTCAAAATGGTATGCGTGAAGAAAATGTTCAATTTTCTTCGCAAGAAACTGGTCCCGTGTCCGGACCATCAGGATTAAAAGATTATCCCACTGCGAGCGGTATATATAATACAGCGCCCTGTCATATTCCAGTGTATTCATTTTTTCTCCTCCTTGATTAGGAGTTGAAATTAGTGTGTGGAATTCGCGGCAAAACTTCCGCTGAAAATGTTGGGGAAAGCGAAGCGGAGGGCTTACTAACATATGGCAGATTATTATCGGTTGAATAGAATTAGTGGACATTGCCACACTAATGATAAACATGGAAAGGGATGACCGATTTGAAGAAGAGAATGGCCATCTTATTGGCGGCTCTTGCGTTTTTAACCCTTCAGCCAGTAGGAACGGAAGCGCAGACTCCTCATTATGAAAAATACGGCAAAATGGCGATAGCTATTGTTTCTGCAGATTACCCCGGAGATCCAATACGGGAATATGAGTATCTTGGAAGGCAGAATGTCAATGAATCAGAAGTAGCAGACACTTTCAGATTCAAGGTTGAAGAAAAAGGCAGGCAGATTTTTGTCCGTGTAACGGTCCAGCATAACCTGAGTACCGAAAAAGTTGTGTCTTTTAAAGTGGAACCGGAAAAACCGTAGTCCGCACATGGGGATGGAAGAACATTGAAAAAAATGTAGCGGAAGGGACCTGTGAATGAGGTCTCTTTTTTTGAATTGCCATAAAAAAGTTTGGTATTTAATGAGAAAATCCATTATAGTCAATTCAGAAAAGAAAACAGTTTTGAAAGGTGGAAAACTTATGGCATCTGGCGAAAGGAACATGAAACTGGTTGTAGCCGGCCTATTGCTTGGGATCTTAATGTCCGCCATGGACAATACCATTGTAGCGACAGCAATGGGGACAATCGTTTCCGACCTTGGCGGTTTTGACAAATTCGTATGGGTAACCGCGTCTTATATGGTTGCCGTAATGGCGGGGATGCCAATCTATGGTAAATTATCCGATATGTACGGGCGGAAACGTTTTTTTATTTTTGGGCTTGCTGTGTTTTTAATCGGATCCAGCTTATGCGGCGTGGCACAGACGATGGATCAGTTAATTCTCTTTCGCGCCATTCAGGGGATTGGCGGAGGGGCGCTGCTTCCAATCTCATTTACCATTGTCTTTGATATCTTTCCGCCGGAAAATCGCGGAAAAATGACTGGACTCCTTGGCGCAGTATTTGGTTTATCAAGTGTCCTTGGACCATTATTGGGTGCGTTTATAACGGATGCCATCAGTTGGCATTGGGTATTCTATATTAATTTACCAATCGGCCTGGTATCACTCGCATTGATTTCTGTTTACTACAAAGAATCCCTTGAGCATCGGAAACAAAAGGTGGACTGGTGGGGAGCAATTACGCTTGTTACAGCTGTTGTTTCACTAATGTTCGCACTTGAACTTGGCGGGAAGGAATATAGTTGGGACTCTGTACAAATCATTGGCCTATTTTCTGTTTTTGCTGTTTTTTTTCTTGCCTTCTTTATAATTGAGAGAAAAGCGGAGGAACCGATTATTTCATTTTGGATGTTCAAAAACCGGCTTTTTGCGACGTCGCAAATCCTTGCTTTCCTTTATGGGGGAACTTTCATTATCCTTGCCGTATTTATTCCCATTTTCGTGCAGGCGGTTTATGGGGGTACGGCAACTAATGCAGGCTTTATCCTCACTCCGATGATGCTCGGCTCGGTTGCCGGCAGTATGATTGGCGGTATCTTTCAAACAAAAACAAGTTTTCGGAACCTTATGGTTATCTCGGTTATCGCTTATGCTGCGGGTATGTTCCTGCTCGGTACGATGACGCCGGATACATCAAGGTTACTTCTGACAACATATATGGTGATTGTTGGCTTTGGAACCGGATTTTCTTTCTCGCTTTTGCCGGCTGCTTCCATTAATAATCTCGCGTTTCAGTACCGGGGTTCGGCCAATTCGACCAACTCCTTTCTAAGGTCATTTGGGATGACTTTGGGCGTGACCATCTTCGGAACAATTCAAAATCATGTTTTTACTGACAAGCTTGAAAAGGGGTTTTCAGGTTTTCCAGGGGCAGGAAATGCGATGATGAATATGAGAGACCCGCAAGAAATCTTCAGTGCGGCGGGCCGTGCTAAAATCCCCGGGAATATACTTGATATCATTGTAAATGCCATGTCAGATTCGATCACGATAACTTTCACGCTGGCGTTGCTACCAATTGCCATTGCGGCAGTGACGATCTTTTTTATGGGAAATGCCCGGGTCGAGCTGCAAAAGGGGAAAGCAGTGTCCAAGTGATGAAAATGGCTTCATACAGGATAGGAGCGCGGGAAGAGTAATCTTTCCGCGCTTTTTTAGCGTTTTAATGGCATTCATTCCAACCTCACTAAATAAATAACTGCAAAAGAGCAAGAAGGATAAAAAGAAAGCTAAGACATTTAGCCTTAGCAGGTAATTATAATTAGTTTGATTCTTCAACTCTATCCAGCCATTCATTTATAAGGGAGTTAAAAATTTGAGGTTGTTCAATTTGTAAATTGTGGCCTGCTTTATCCAATATGGCAAATGTTCCTCTTGGATACTTATTCATTATGTCAAGAGCATCTTTATAGCCAACGGATGAGTCTTGTTTCCCTAAAAGAAATACACTAGGTTTATTAAAATTAGATTGATCAACTTTAAATGTAAACCCATATTTATTCTTAACTTTACTTAAAAATTTTTCATCTGCAATCTTACAACCACTTAAAACTTCCTCGTTGTACCTTACCCAATTATACTCATCAAGTACAACTTGATTGCTTTTAAAATCTTCCAATTCATTTATAGTGAGACTTGCAATGAATTCATCATCAGTTTTCATGATTCTATGTTCTTCTGCTCTTCTATCTTCTGGATAAGGGGTAATAACTGGGCATATAAATGCCGCACCTAATACTTGTTCCGGATTTTTTTCTAGTATGCCTCTTGCTATGTATCCGCCATACGATTCTCCAACAATTAAGTATTTTTGGTTAGGGATTATTGCTTGAATAAATTCTAAAACTGCCTGTAGCATTTCATCAGAATTGCTTATTTCATTGTATTTTTTTGTTAGTCCCATTCCAGGAAGGTCTATGTAAATGCGCTGCCAACCATTTTTTGCAGCAAATATAGGCTCCATACAGCCACGCATTAATCTATGGTCAGGTGTATAGCCATGTATCATAATTATTGGGGTGCCATTCCCTATTTCTTCGTAATATATTTCTGCTTGGGTAACTTTACAATATGCCATCACTATTCCTTCTTTCTTAATGAGTTCATAACCTCATCAGATTATCCTATCCAACAATAATTCTGATTTTAAACTTAATCAAAATGGCTGTCTAACAATCCAGGCTCAGTTTCTGGCTTACCTAAAGAAGAAAGCCACTAAATGGTAATAAATAGCTGGTTCAGGGACATTTACGATTTTCATCATTCGCCCCCTTTCCTCATACATTGTTGTAAGAGGAAAAGGGGGAATTAGCCATGAACAGTGAAAACAGGAAGGAGCTGGAGCTAGCGATTGGCGAGATAACCGAAATCGCCAGCGGCTTCGGCCTTGATTTTTACCCGATGCGTTATGAAATTTGCCCAGCTGATATTATCTATACGTTTGGCGCCTATGGCATGCCGACCCGGTTTTCCCATTGGAGCTTCGGTAAGCAATTTTATAAGATGAAACTTCAATATGATCTTGGCCTTAGCAAAATTTATGAACTGGTCATTAATTCAAACCCTTGTTACGCCTTCCTTCTCGATAGCAACAGTCTCATCCAGAACAAATTGATTGTCGCCCATGTCCTCGCCCATTGCGATTTTTTCAAAAACAATGTCAGGTTCCAAAACACAAAAAGGGATATGGTTGAAAGCATGGCTGCGACTGCCGAGCGGGTCCGAAGCTATGAAATTAAATACGGAAAAAAAGAAGTGGAAAAATTCCTTGATGCGGTTTTGGCGATTGATGAGCACATTGATCCGTCCTTGATGCGCCCCAAGCTTGCCTGGAGCCTTGAAGATTCAGATGATGACGAGAGTCCTGATTCAAGGCCCAGTCCATATGATGACCTTTGGAAACTCGATGAAAAGCCCGCCGGGCCGAAGAAGGCAAAAGCGAAGAAACTGCCGCCAAAACCCGAAAAGGACCTTCTATTATTTATCGAAAGCTACAGCCGGGAATTGGAACCTTGGCAGCGTGACATCCTGACAATGATGCGGGAAGAAATGCTTTACTTCTGGCCACAACTGGAAACGAAAATCATGAACGAAGGCTGGGCTTCCTATTGGCATCAGCGGATTATTAGGGAAATGGATCTGACGAGTGCCGAAGCGATTGAATTTGCAAAATTAAATGCCGGAGTTGTCCAGCCCTCCAAGACCGGCATAAACCCTTACTACCTAGGGATCAAGATTTTTGAGGATATTGAGGAGAGGTACAATAAGCCGACAGAGGAAATGAAGCGCCGTGGGGTGAAGCCAGGTTCTGGCCGGGAGAAGATGTTCGAGGTGAGGGAAATGGACTCTGATATTTCCTTCCTGAGGAATTACCTCACGAAAGACTTGGTCATGCGCGAAGATATGTACTTGTTCCAAAAGCAGGGCAAGGATTACAAAATCGTCGATAAAAAATGGGAGCATGTCCGCGATAGGCTCGTCAGCATGCGTGTCAATGGCGGATTCCCTTATATTACCGTTAATGATGGAGATTATTTGAAGAATGGCGAGCTGTATCTGAAGCACTGGTATGAAGGAATCGAACTGGATGTGAAGTACCTCGAAAAAGTGCTGCCATACATCCACCAGCTATGGGGGCGGACGGTCCATATCGAAACGACGATTGAAGAACGGCCGATGCTGTTTACGTATGATGGCAAGAGCGTTCATAGGAAATATGTGTAATTAAAAATGTGCTGCTTTACTTAGATACCATGTATTAAAAAGAGCCAGTCTCCTGACAAGGAAACTGGCTCTTTAGGTTGTTAAACTTCAAGTGATTTGCAAAAGCACAAACAGGGCCTTGTGTTTTGATAACCGAGATTATTAAAAGCTAAACGAACCTCCCGAAAAGTTCCTTTCTAGTTTGGCTCCACATGGACATGAACATCATATACGCCATGCTCGTCCATCATGATTTTTTCCACATGAGTAGCAATGTCATGTGCTTCTTTGATTCCTAGAGTTGAATTCACCAGGATCACACAATCAATCACCTCATTATTGCCATAGTTCCGACCTTTGATTTCCTTGATTCCCTTTACACCTTCTAAGTTAAGTATAATTTTTTTATATAGGTCAATTTTACTCTGGTCAAAGCCGTCAGATAGGTCATGAGAGGCTTGCCTGAATATATCCCATGCCGTTTTACAGATTAGTATACCTACAACAATGGCTGTGACCGTATCGAGCCAAGGCATGTTAAGCTGTGAACCAAATATCCCTATGGCCGTCCCGATACTGACCCATGCATCTGATAGGTTATCCTTTGCGGCAGCTAAAACGGAACCGCTATTAATTTTTTGAGCCAACCTCTTATTATACCTGTATACAAAATACATTGCTACGAATGAAAAAATGCCTACATAAGCAGCGATAATATCTGGGGATTCCTTTCCACCCTGGAATACGGAGATTATTGCCTCCAATAATACTTGTATTCCTACTGCTGCCATGATGAAGGAGGCAACCAAGGAAGCGATGGTTTCGCTTTTCCAATGACCATAACGGTGATTTTCATCTGCTGGCCTTTGTGATATTTTTAGACCAATTAACACAGCAATTGAAGCAATGATATCCGTTGTATTATTTAGACCATCTGCCTTTAAGGCGGCCGAATCACTCATATAACCTATCGTTAGCTTCAGACAGGAAAGGGCTATGTATGCGATGATGCTAATAATAGCGCCGCGTTCCCCAAGCTTTAAGTCTTTGTATCTTTTTTCATCCATGACTCTGACCTCCTCAAAAAAATGCAATAACATCATATCACCTTGAAATCGAGTGGGTCTAGGGCCACATTTTTTCGTTAAAGAACAAAAGTTTACTTAACGAAAACCTGATTCGTAACAGGAATTCGAAATAATAACTCAATTTTCGGAAGGTATTGACCAGGTAACACTTCATTTGCTTCAAGTGTGAAAAAAGAAGGGGGAATGGTGTCGATTAGTTTTAAATATCCTGATTGAGCATATAAGTAAATTGTTATATAGTTATTTTGGGCGTGGACGGAGGTGAAACGTGTGACAAATTCGTTATTGGAAATGGGATATGCCGCCGGAGTTTTAAAGCTGCTGGGGGACACGACTCGCCTGACGATGATAAAGCTATTAGATCGGCATGAGTGTTGTGTCTGTGAATTTACCGCTATGTTTGACATGAGCCAGCCGGCGATAAGCCAGCATCTTCGAAAGCTAAAGGATGCGGGCCTTGTCGAAGAAACTCGGAGAGGACAATGGATAATATACTCCTTGAATAAACAAAGTAGATATTACCCTTTGGTCGGAAGCATTTTAGATTATCTTCCCGGCCAAGAGTATAAATTAACGGAACTTGAGGAACAGGGGCTTAGAGTGATTTGCGAATAGTTGGAGGTTTTCGATTTTGTTTTTATCATTAATGGCAGCTTTGATTTTTTTACTTACTTTAGTCTTGGTTATTTGGCAGCCAAGAAATTTGTCCATCGGATGGTCAGCTTGCGGGGGAGCCATTTTGGCACTGATAGTCGGTGTGGTTGACTTCGCTGATGTTATGGATGTCACTTCAATTGTCTGGAATGCCACGTTTGTATTCATCGCAATCATAATCATTTCGCTCATTTTAGATGAAATAGGCTTCTTTGAATGGGCAGCATTACATATGGCGCGAGCCGCAAAAGGGAACGGAATCAAGATGTTTGTTTATATTTGCCTTCTTGGCTCAGTTGTAGCGGCATTGTTTGCCAATGATGGGGCGGCATTGATTTTGACCCCTATTGTATTGGCAATGGTCAGAAACTTGAAATTCGAAGAGAAAATGGTGTTTCCTTTCATCATCGCGAGCGGTTTCATTGCTGATACGACGTCTTTGCCACTCGTAGTAAGCAACCTTGTTAACATCGTGTCCGCTGATTTTTTTGGAATAGGGTTTAATGAGTTTGCCTCAAGGATGATCGTTCCCAATCTGTTTTCGTTGCTAGCCAGCATCCTTGTTCTTTATCTATATTTTAGAAGGAACATTCCCCGTACATACAATCCTGGCGAGTTAAAAGAACCGGTGGAGGCAATACGTGATGAAAAAATGTTCCGTCTCTCCTGGATCGTTCTAGCGATTTTGCTAGGAGGCTACTTTATCAGTGAATGGTTAAGGATCCCGGTTTCCATCGTTGCCGGATTGACGGCGCTATTTTTCCTTTTCATGGCGAGAAGAAGCCCGGCAGTCAATACTAAAAGAGTTATAAAAGGAGCTCCATGGGCCATTGTGTTCTTCTCCATAGGAATGTACGTAGTGGTCTACGGTCTAAGGAATGCAGGGCTGACAAGTGTTTTGGCTGATTTGATTCAATGGACAGCGGATAAGGGTATGTTCACCGCGACAATTGGAATGGGCTTTATCGCTGCCATTCTCTCTTCCATTATGAACAATATGCCTACAGTGATGATTGATGCCCTGGCCATTGCAGATACGAACACAACAGGGGTTATGAAGGAAGCCCTCATTTATGCAAATGTTATCGGTTCGGATCTTGGCCCTAAAATCACGCCAATTGGTTCGCTGGCCACATTGTTATGGCTCCACGTGTTGTCATTGAAGGGGGTTAAGATATCTTGGGGAACTTACTTTAAAACAGGAATTATCTTAACTATCCCAACACTGCTAATTACACTAATTGGACTTTATATTTGGTTATCGATTGTTTCCTAGCTGCTATTTTGGAAAGGGGAATGCACGTGAGTAAAAAAACTATTTATTTTTTGTGCACTGGTAACTCATGCCGTAGCCAGATGGCGGAAGGCTGGGCCAAAGTATATTTAGGTGACGACTGGGAGGTCAGGAGTGCGGGCCTTGAAGCGCACGGTCTGAATCCGAATGCGGTCCAGGCCATGAAGGAAGCGGGAGTTGACATTTCTTATCAAACTTCCGACGTAATTGATCCTGTGATTTTGAATCATTCAGATTTAGTTGTGACACTATGCGGACATGCGGCTGACCATTGTCCTGTTACGCCTCCGCATGTAAAACGCGTGCACTGGGGGTTTGACGACCCGGCTAAAGCTGAAGGAACTGACGAAGAAAAATGGGCGGTTTTCCAGCGTGTCCGTGATGAAATACGCGACAGGATCAGAGCTTTTGCTGAAACAGGAAAGTAATCAAGAAAACCCTTTCTCAAAAAGAGAAGGGGTTTTGTTAGTTTTATTAATCATTGAACTTGTCACTTATTTGTATCTTCAGAACAGCAATCCTTTTTCTCAAGATTAACGCAGCAGTCTTGCTCATCTTCTTTGATTTCTTTTACTTCTTCAATTTTTACATTGCAGCAGCTTGAGCCTTTTTTGGCTTTCTTAAATAAATTAAACATCTGATAATCCTCCTTAAATGTAAAAATTATAATAGGTAAAAAATAAAGCCAGAAGCAGTGGACATGGCGATAACAGATAATACAAACAAAGCAACGAGTTGTTTTTTGAAAATTGATTTCAACAAGACTACCTCTGGAAGGCTGGCTCCTGCAGAACTGATGAGCATGGCCATAACAGGTCCGAGTGCCATTCCTTTCAAGATAAGGACTTGAGAGATAGGGATCATACTGGAAAGCCTGATGTACAAGGGTACTCCGATTATGGCTGCTACAGGAATCAGCCACCAATGGTCCCTCCCGAAGAAAGAGGAAATGAATTCAGTTGGCACCAGCCCGTGTATGACTGATCCGATGGCTGCGCCGATAATCAGGTAAGGGTAAACGCTTTTCATCATTTCGACGGTTTCTTTAAAAGCCAATTTCAAATTAAATTTACGGTTATTTTCCTCATAGCCTGTCATCACAACATTTTTTACATACTTTTCTGCTCCAAGGGCTTCGAGCGTAAAACCGATGATGATAGAGAAGATGGTCGTCATGACAGTATAAACAATGGTTACTTTCCATCCAAGAATTACTCCCATCAAAGTTAAAATTGTCGGATCAAGGACGGGAGAAGCGAAGAGGAAAATCATAACAATTGAAAAAGGCATTTTTTTCTTAAGCATGTTTACCACTACCGGGATGGTCGAGCAGGAACAGAAAGGGGTAATAAATGCAAATGCTATCGCAAAAATTGCACCAATAAAACGATTCTTGCCAGTTAACTTTTTCTCGATTTTTTCGTAAGGAATATATCCCTGTAAAAGGCTTATTGCGAAAGAAATAACAATAAACAATACAGTTAATTCGATGGCGATGGAAAAAAAACTTCTTAATGTTTCAAACCACATGGGAATCCCTTCTCTTCTTGTTAATCAAATAAAATTGATTTATTAATCAAAAAAAATTGATGAATTAGCCAAAAAACTCGTCAACTCGAAAGTCGAAATAGGCAGCAAAGCTCCTCAGATAACAAATGATTAATGACTGGCTGATTCAATTTGTAATAACTCCAGGTTCCTTCTGTTCTTTTAATAATAATATCCGCATCCAATAAAATCTTTAAATGATAAGACAATTTGGACTGTGCCATTTCCATCAGGGGAGCAAGATCACAGACACATATTTCTCCTTTTTCTGTTAGTATATTCATAATTTGAAGCCTTTTTTTATCTGCAATTGCCTTAAACTTAAGTTCGTACGTTTCAAATGCTTTTTCTTTTGACATATCTTTTAAGGGGATTTCCACTTCCATCATTTCACCTTCTTTATCAATTATTTTTGATAAACTAATCATATGACCAAATTTTTCTAATGTCAATCCTCTAAAACAAAAAAAAATGATTTAATAAAACTTATGCAAAAATTGACTCAAAAATTGATAAGTGATAAAATTATCTCGAATTAAAAATAATTTAAGTAAAGACAATTCTTCGAGAAACCTTTATCTTTTTTCAACAGTTAATACTAATCCCTTAAATAGGGTACTGATAATATTGCAAGGGGTGAAAAAATGAATAAAAAGACTACAGGTATCCACCATATTACCGCAATTGTCGGCCATCCGCAGGAAAATGTTGATTTCTATGCGGGAGTTTTGGGATTGAGGCTTGTTAAACAAACTGTGAATTTTGATGATCCGGGAACCTATCATTTTTACTTCGGTGATAAAAGTGGAAATCCGGGCACCATTATTACGTTTTTTCCATGGGCCAATGCCTATAAGGGAAGAATAGGGGATGGGCAGGTTGGAGTAACGGCATATGCTGTACCGAAAGGCGCAATGAATTTTTGGCAAAAAAGGCTTAATAAATTCAATACTCCATTTGTTATAACAGAACGGTTTGGGGAGCAATATCTTCAGTTTGAGGATCCGCACGGCCTTAGGCTGGAAATTGTAGAACGCGAAAAAGGGGAACAGAACAGCTGGTCATTTGGCGGTGTTACTCCTGAAGTCGCTATTAAAGGGTTTGCTGGCGCTACTTTGTTCTCGGCAGAGCCGGGTAAAACCGCTGACCTTCTTGAAAATGTATTGGGGCTTGAGCTTGTCGGAAATGATGGCGAATATAGCCGCTATCGTTCTTCCTCCGAAATCGGGAATATCGTTGACTTGAAGACAGTAGCGACAGGACGTGGAAGATTGGGAGTCGGAACTGTCCACCATATCGCCTGGCGCGCGGAGGACGATAAAGACCAACTGGAATGGCAAAACTTGATTGCTGCGAACGGCTATGCAGTAACCCCTGTACAGGACAGGAATTACTTCAACTCGATATACTTTAGGGAGCAGGGTGAAATCTTGTTTGAAATCGCGACAGATCCGCCTGGTTTTGCTATTGATGAAACGCCTGGCAGCCTTGGTGAAAATCTGAAAATCCCTCCTAAATATGAACAAATGCGTGAGCGGATAGAGCAGGGGCTTCTGCCGTTTAAGGTAAGGGAATTAAGCTGATGACGGTCAGTCTGAAGGCTGGTTGCCTGCGGTTTTTGCTTAAGCGCCTGAAGGCCATGCAGCCAGTAGGCGTTCGGTCACTAAGTCGTCCTTTAGCGCCGGAAGGACCAGCAGCCAGTAGGCGTTCGGTCACTAAGTCATCCTTTAGCGCCCGAAGGCCAGGCGGCCAGTAGGCGTTGGGTCACTAAGTCGTCCTTTAGCGCCCGAAGGCCAGGCAGCCAGTAGGCGTTCGGTCACTAAGTCGTCCTTTAGCGCCCGAAGGCCAGGCAGCCAGTAGGCGTTCGGTCACTAAGTCGTCCTTTAGCGCCCGAAGGCCAGGCAGCCAGTAGGCGTTCGGTCACTAAGTCATCCTTTAGCGCCGGAAGGACCAGCAGCCAGTAGGCGTTCGGTCACTAAATCTTCCTTTAGTGCCCGAAGGCCAGGCAGCCAGTAGGCGTTCGGTCACTAAATCGTCCTTTAGCGCCCGAAGGACCAGCCGCCAGTTGGCCTTCGGTCACTAAGTCATCTTTAGCGCCTCAAAACCAGGCGCTCAATAACTGTTCGGTCACTAAATCTTTCTTCAATTTCTGAAGCCCTGTTTCCGACAACTGGTTTCAATGACGTCTCTAAGGAAAACAAAGTGCAGTTAGAGCCAATTAATAAAATCCGTTTTATAAACATGTTTGCAAAAGCAGCGAAAACAATCGCTGCTTTTTTTGTGGCGAAATTTCACCTGAACTGCCTGAAGGGATGTTGAAATGTATAACGAATCAAGCTGAGCAGGTGCTAATGTTCGGCATGAACATTTCGTTGGGCGCATACTTTGTTAATGGAACCTATTTTTGCGAAAGGAGGAATCGGTTTGCATCAACCAAATCACACAGTCCATTTTACCCCTGTCAAATCCTATCAGCCTTTTCATAGTCAGTTTGATCCTTGTCCGCCGATTGGCTATAAATTTTACCGGACCCCGCCTAATTTGTATATGAATTTTCAGCCGCCGAATCTTGAACAGTTTCCGCCTCATGAGGCTTTAATGAAAGGAACTCTCTGGAAACCTTTGTATGATTTTTACGAAAATCCTTATAAAGAGAGGAAGACTTAATTTGGCTAAGCAAATTGATGATGAATATTATCAATTGATGCGGCAGATTCAGGCGGCAGACTTTGTGCTGGTCGAGCTTACCCTCTATCTAGATACGCATCCAGATGATGAAGCCGCCCTACAGCAATTCAGACAGTATTCAGATTACTCCAGACAAGTGAAACAGGTTTTTGAACAGAAATACGGCCCTTTGCTGCAGTTTGGAGTCAGCAATAATCCAGGGCCCAACTGGGACTGGGGAAAAGGCCCCTGGCCATGGCAAGTGTAGGGAGGATGAAATATGTGGGTTTATGAAAAGAAGCTGCAATACCCTGTAAAAGTAAGTAAATGCAACCCGACCCTGGCAAAATATTTAATTGAACAATATGGCGGTGCGGATGGGGAACTGGCTGCGGCACTAAGGTACTTGAATCAAAGGTACACCATCCCCGATAAAGTGGTCGGGCTGTTGACCGATATAGGTACGGAAGAGTTTGCCCATCTTGAGATGATTGCGACGATGATTTATAAGCTCACAAAAGACGCAACCCCGCAACAAATGAGGGATGCAGGGCTTGGCGAACATTACGCCAACCATGATGGCGCGTTATTTTATCATAACGCGGCTGGCTCTCCATGGACGGCAACGTATATTCAGGCAAAAGGAGATCCGATTGCCGATTTATATGAAGATATTGCGGCAGAGGAGAAAGCAAGGGCTACTTACCAATGGCTGATTGATATCTCGGATGATCCTGATATTAATGATTCATTAAGATTTTTAAGGGAGAGGGAAGTCGTCCACTCGTTGAGATTCCGGGAAGCAGTTGAAATGTTAAAAGAGGAGCGGGACAGGAAAAAGTTTTTCTAAATCTTCGCCCGATGAAACAGGCTGCCGGACTAAGGGCCTGTTTTTTACTGGCTTTATTTAGTGTCAGCGGGGTTAAATGATGTGTAGAGAAGCAGGGAGAGGAAGCCCGGGTTGCTGTGATTGCCGGGGAAGTAAAAAAACGCGGAAATATCCGCGCTTTTTCGGGAATGGCAACCATATGAAATTATTGCACTTCCTCCATAAGTTTTTGAGGCCAGCTTTGTTCCAGTCTCTTTAAGATGCTTTTTGCAAAAAGCTTGCAACGGGGGATGTCGCTTTCCTGCGGAGCCAACTCGACCTTCAGGGTTGCGGCCAGGTTGCTCTTCACGTACAGCATATCCTTGAACAGATCCACCGCACCGCAAAAATTGGGATAGAAGCTATCGCCAGTGCCGGCCACTCCGGTAATGATCGATTGGACATTTTGCTGTTCGAAAGCTTCGTAAAGGGGCCGCATGACTGCCGGTATTTCGCCATTGCCCCACGTATAGGTCGCAAACACAACCGCATCGAACTTCTTCAATTCAAATAAAGAAAATTGTTTGGCTTCATACAAATCAGATGAAAGGCGGAGTTCTTCAAAACACGAACAAAGAAGTTCCGCCAATTCCTTTGTATTCCCGGTTACGGAAGTGTAGATGATGGCAATTCTATAATTCATCAAAGCCATTTGACTGGGTGACCTTTGAATAAGCCCTCGATTTTTGCTCGAAGAAATCCGATTTCGTTTCATTCATCATTTCATCGCTAAATACCTGAATCCACGGCATCGGATTATCTCTTTCTTCAAAAAGGTTCTTTAACCCAAGCTGGCGGAACCTTTTGTTTGCCAAATATTCTACATATCCGTAAAACTCTTCAAGGTTTATTCCGTCTATTTCTTTCAAAATAATACTTGCCCATTCTTTCTCCAATTCCACTGCCTGCCCGATTGTCTCGTAAATGTACTGGATATTCGTTTCGGTATTAAGTTTAGGGTTTTCGGCGAGAAGAATCCTGATAAATTGGGAAATGAAATAAGCATGCTGCATTTCATCCCGTTGAATATAGCTGATCATCGTGCTCGTCTTCAGCATTTTTTGCTGGCGGGCGAGATGATAGAAGAAGGCAAACCCGGCATAGAAATAGATGCCTTCCAATATGATTGAATTGATTCCCAGTTCAAATAAGTGCTGAGGGGAAGGCTGCTGGCGGAACCGTTCATAGGCCTGCAAAATTAGTGCATTCCTTTTTTGTACAATCGGGTCGTCTTTTGCTTCGTTGAATCGTTTATTCTGCTCGCTTAACGGTACAAGTGAACTTAAAACATAGGAATAGGACTCATTATGGACAGCTTCCTGCTGGGAAATGACCGCGAAAATGGCTTTGAAGCTTGAATCTGTTACATAGTCCATCACTTGGCTCATTGTCGGTGTCTGCAGGCTGTCGAGTGAGGCAAGCTGGGTATTGACCCGCAGGAAAATATCCTGCTCCACTGGCGAAAGTGAATCCCACTGTTTAATATCATCCTGCATATTGATTTCCTGGGCCTTCCAGAAATTCGACAGAAGGGTTTGATATAAATCGTACATTTGCGGATAGGCGATATCATTCCAATTGAGCAATCCCGATGATTTACCGAGAATAATCCCCGTTGAACGATTAGGTTCCGCATGATTCAATAGTTTGCTTTTTTGCAAAGGCGCATGGATCTCCATCTGTATTCTCCTTTCAAAACTAGCTATGGCAGGCTTCGCATTCGCGGATTTCTTCCTGTGATGTGCTCCTGACGTAATAGGTCGTTTTCAGCCCCTGTTTCCATGCCTCAATATGCAGGTTCAGCAGCTCTTTTGCTTTAATATCGTGCCTGACATATAAATTGAAGCTGATGGATTGGTCGATGTGGCGCTGGCGCCTTGCATTTTGGCGGATGCTCCAGACCTGGTCGAGCTCGTGCCTTGCCCGACGGTAGAAGTTATAAGTGATATGATTCAAATCGGGAGCCGTCACTTTAAATTTAAAATTTTTCTTTTCCTCTGCGTATTCGACTGAATACAACGGGTCGATCCCATCAGTTGAGCCGCCAATTTTCGCTGTTGAAGAATTGGGGGCGACAGCCATGAGCCAGCCGTTCCGGATCCCGTGTTTTCTGACTTGCTCTTTCAATTCCTGCCAGCGTCCGGATGCGTAGCCCCTTCGTTCAAAATAACGACCTGTTTCCCATTCTGATCCGGTAAATTGGCTATAAGAGCCTTTTTCTTTAGCAAGTTCCATCGAAGCCTGGATAGTATAAAAAGCTATTTCCTCATACAATTTATCCGCGTAATCGGTCGCCTGGTCACTTTCCCAATGGATTCCCTTCAAAGCAAGAAGATGGTGCCAGCCAAAGGTACCAAGTCCGACAGCACGGAATTTTTTGTTCGTTTGCTGCGCCTGCGCGACAGGAATTTTGTTTAAGTCGATGACATTATCAAGCATCCTGGCCTGGATGGGAATCAACCTTTCCAGAACCTCCGCCGGAACAGCTTTTGCTAGGTTTATAGAAGATAGATTGCAAACGACAAAGTCACCGGGCCTCCGAACGATGACAATATCTCCATCATCTGTCAGCGTCTCACTCACAATCGTTGTCGGCGACATATTCTGGGCGATTTCGGTGCATAAGTTGCTGCAGTAAATTGAGGTCCGCCCTTCGCCGGCGAGGTGCTTATTCGGGTTCTGCCTGTTCACTTCATCCCGATAGAACATGTAGGGAGTGCCAGTTTCGAGCTGGGCAACCATAATCCTTGCCATGATGTCCATTGCCCGGTACGTCTTCCTCGGCAGAAGCGGGTTGCTGACTGCCTCCTCGTACTTCTCGGTAAAGTATTTCTTATCCAATTCATCATAGAAATCTTCCAGGCCAAGCGGACGTCCGTTCTGGTCACGCCAGCCCATCAGCTGTTTTACTTGGTGAGGACAAAAAGTGTGCCACTCGCCAATGCTTCTGCCATGTTCATCGGTTTCTACCAGCTTTTGCATAAAAAGATCCGGGATGGCGACGCCAGTGAAGATGTCGTGAGCTTTCCTGCGTTCATCTCCATTATTCGTCTTTAAATCGAGGAAGCCGTTCATGATGTCCTTATGAAAAATATCAAGATAGATGGCGATGGCGCCCTGCCTTTGTCCAAGTTGGTCGACGCTAACCGCCGTGTCATTCACGAGCCGGATCCAAGGTACAACCCCCGATGACATGCCTTTAAAGCCTTTAATATCGGAACCAAGGGCCCTGACTTTTCCAAAATAAATGCCGATTCCGCCACCATCTTTGCTGAGCCGCGCGATATCCCAGTTGTTAAGGTAAATTCCATCTAGCGAATCATCAACAGTATCAATAAAACAAGATGACAGCTGGCCGAAATTTTTGCCGGCATTGGAAAGGGTGGGCGTTGCAACAGTCATGTATAAATGGCTCATTGCCCAATAGGCCTCTTTCACCAGCTCGAGCCTTTTCACTCTGTCTTCATAAATCATCAAGGTCATGGCGATGATCATAAACCGTTCCTGTGGGAGTTCAAACAGGCTGCGCTCATAGTCCCTCGCGAGGTATCTGTCTCCGAATAAAAATATTCCTATGTATGTGAAAAGCTTGTCTCTTTCAGGATTGATTGTGCGAGAGAGCTCATCGATTTCCTCCTTAGTGTAATTCGCAAGCAAATCAGGAGAATAGATTTTCATTTCGGTAAGTAAAGAGATTAATTGAAAGAAATCCCCATATTTTTTCGTGTCGTTGCAGTTCCGGTTGACCGCGGCCTCCTTATACAATTGTTCCAAATAAAGCCTGGCCGCCACGAATGTCCAATCAGGCTCATCGAGTGCAATCCGGTTTAAAGAATTAACTAATGCCTGCTGGCCGGCCTCGTCTTCCGATAAATCAAGTTTCAGAAGCTTCTTTTGTATTTCCGAGCCATCGAGCCCATATTCCGAACAAGCCTCCTCTAATACTCGCTGGCTCCATAAAAACCGGTCCATTACTTTATTGCTCATCCATCATCCCTCCAAAAATAAAGGCTCAGTTAAAGGTGAGTGTTGATTATCAATGAAGTTGATTGGAACGGAGGGGACTGACTCCGGCGGGATGAAGCGGCACGTGGAGACCCCACAGGCGTCTAGGACGCCGAGGAGGCTCCACGGTCCGCCCCGCGGAAAGCATGTCCCAGGAGTGGAAATCAACAATCAAGGATAACCGAGCCAAAATAAAAAATCCGCTCAAGCAATTGAGCGGATGAAACGATCACATCAAAAGGGAGGAAGAGATACGCGCAAGAAGCCAGCCTTCTGATTGCCATCGTTTCATCTTCCCAATCCCCGAGGAAGTGAAACATCTCAAGAAGGACAGGTCTCCTGACTCATGCGTCATCCTACTTTGAACCCTTCCCTTACAGGCACCTTTTGAAAGCACGTTGTAAAGTGGTTTGTTCAGTTCGTCTGCATTTACAGTTGCGGGGGCAGTTCTGGTTTCGCACCAGATTCCCTATTAAGCCTACTGGCATCCTATCTTAAGGCATTACTATATATGGTTGTAATTATATGGTTTATATCAATATATTGAATATGTTTTCTATACTATCCCATTAGATGGTTGTTGGCAAGCAAAAAAAAGGAACAGACAAAGCCGTTCCTTTACAAAATTAGACATGGATTATGATTGTTCCGCTTTTTCTGCTTCTTCGCTAAATTTATCTAGGATTGAGATCGTATCTACCAGGTGGTTGTTGAAAATTTGCCTGGCGACAGCGAGGAGCTCAATGATCAAAGGGTCGCGCAGTGAATAAATCACACGGTTGCCATCTTTTGTCCCGGTTACGATGTTTTTTGACCTTAAGATCATCAACTGCTGGGATACAGCGGACCCTTCGCTTCCGACTAGGCTTTGAATTTCATTGACGCTTTTTTCGCCTTCTCCAAGCAGTTCAAGAATCCTGATCCTCAATGGGTGTGCCAGTGCTTTGAAAAAATCTGCTTTAAATTTTTGCATTTCTAAATCCAAATCGTTTCCTCCCTATACCTCGCTAATTCGTAAGGGCCTGCCTTTTTTCGCCTGCCTTTTGTTTAATGGCCGATAACATTTCGCATTCCCTGAAGGCGAAATGCCTGCAGCCGATACACTCCTGCTTATTCACCAGCGTTAATGCAAAATCAATGGCATCTCCTGTATGGCCAAAAAAATGTTCCGCTCCAATATAATCATACAAGCCGGTTTTCTTTAAGAGCTCTTTAGGTCCAGGCTTTATTCCTGTAATTAAAACTTGCCCATGAACCGAAAAATCCTTGACGATGCTTGATAAGTGGGATTCACCGGTTGTATCCATAAACGGAACTTTGCCAAGCCTTAAAATTAACACCTTTGGTTTATAGTTTATTGTATTTAGTATCGTTTGTTCAAATGTTTGTGCCGCTCCGAAGAAAAGCGGTCCTTCGATACTGTACATACTGATTTGCGGACAATCATGGGAATTGGCCGCGGCAGAGGATTTTATCGCTTCAAGCTTGTTGTTTTCATTTGGCAAAACCTTTGCCGTAACCAGGGCTTCACTCATCCGTTTTGTAAAGATAATGACAGCCATCAATAATCCGGCCTGTACCGCGACGGTCAGGTTGACGAATACAGTCAGCAGGAAGGTGACCAATAAAATAAAGGAATCCAGCGTCTTTGTTTTTAGGACATTGTAAAACACAGTCCGCTCACTCATATTCCAGGCAACTATCATCAGGATCGGCGCCATGCTGGCCAACGGAATTTTGGAAGCATAGGGTGCGAAAAGCAGAAGTACAGCCAGGACGACAAAGCCATGAATGACCCCAGACATTGGCGATACGGCTCCATTTTTGATATTCGTAGCTGTCCTCGCAAGGGCGCCGGTAGCTGGAATCCCGCCAAAGAGGGGAGCGATCATATTGGCTGCTCCCTGTCCCATTAATTCTTTATTGCTATTATGTTTGCTGTCGGTCATGCCATCGGCGACGACAGCTGAAAGCAGGGATTCAATCGCTCCAAGGATAGCAATAATAAATGCAGGCTTGATCAACAGCTGGATTTTATTGAAAGTGATTTCAGGCAGCCGGAATTCAGGCAGCTTGCTGGGAATTTCGCCATACATCGAACCGATTGTCGCCACCTCGCCGGGATACAAATACGTGGCGGCGAGCGTGGAAATTACCAGGCCAATGAGCGGACCTGGCACTTTCGGGAACAATTTGGGTGTAAACAGTACAGTGACCAAACAAATTGCAGCGGTCGCAATGCTAAATAAGTTAAAGCTTTGAGTATGCACCCATATTTCACGCATATTGTCAAAAAAGTATTCGTGCCTCTCCACTCCGGTCAGACCGAAAAAATTCGGGATCTGTCCGACAAAAATAATGACTGCGATACCGGCAGTAAAGCCTATGGTGACAGGGCGGGGGATGAATTTAATCAGTGAGCCAAGTTTGAAAATTCCCATTAAAAATAGGATGATTCCGGCCAAGAAGCCGGCTATTAAAAGGTTTTCGAATCCATAAGTCATCACGATTCCAAATAGGATGGGAATAAATGCGCCTGTAGGGCCTCCAATTTGATACTTGGAACCACCGAGCAATGAAATGAGGATACCGGCAATAATAGTCGTATAAATTCCATATTCAGGATTCACTCCTGAAGCAATTGCAAATGCCATCCCTAAAGGAATAGCGATAATGCCCACTACTATGCCTGAAATCAAGTCTTTTTGCAGCGAGGCGAGAGAATAACCCCTGAATCTTCCGTCAAAAGCCAATCTGCGCAGCACGTTATTATTCTCCTTTATTTATAATATTTATATATTTGATTATTTGAATATAATAGCTACAATATACAATTTTACTCGAATTAGGAGGCAAGTCAACATTTTTGTTTCGACTTTTATACATTTTTTTAAAGGGATGGTATTCTTAAAGAATAGTGGGTTAATGAAAGGGAGGGCATTTCATGCTTATAGAATATATTGCGACAACTGTTGAGGATGCAAAACTGATAGAAGAATCGGGAGCGGACAGGATTGAACTTGTTTCCGCCCTCACAGAAGGTGGGCTCACGCCCAGCTATGCGCTCATCGAAGAAGTGGTTAACAGCGTGAAAATTCCCGTGAATGTTATGGTCAGGCCGCACAGCCAGTCATTTATTTATTCAACCGAAGACTTGAAGGTAATGAGAAGGGATATTAAAGTGATCGGTTCAATTGGGGCAAACGGTGTGGTCCTGGGGATGTTGAATAAGCAAAACGAAATTGACCGGCATGTTTTGGAGGAATTACTGGCGGATTGCCAAGGACTTGAGGTAACCTTCCACAGGGCCATCGATGATACTTCCAGCCCTATCAACTCTGCCCAAATACTAGCTGAGTACAAGCAAATAAACAGCATCCTGACATCAGGCGGAAAAGGGGAATTATCCGCAAGGCTTGAGGTAATCAGCCAAATGAAAAATATCTCCGGCCATATTAACATTTTGATGGGAAGCGGCCTGAACAAAGAAAATATCCTTTCAATTCATTCAAAAGTAAATACGGGCCACTATCATTTTGGAACCGCCGTGAGGAAAAACAACAGTCCGATTGACGGAATTGATCTCGAGGCGGCAAAAGAATTGGTCAGGTTAGTGAAATAAAAGTAGTGGAAAAGGGGACCGGCATAAGCCATGGTCCCCTTTTTTACAAGAATTAATGAATGCAGTTTTCCTTCTTCTCGTCCTTATTTAATAGGCACGGGTCCTGTCCAGGCTTTTCATTGCCAAACTTTGAATCAATAAACTCATCAAGGTTCTGGCTGACTTTTTGATTAATCGGGCTGGCATAGACAGCGGCTCCCAGGCCGGCAAACGAAACGGAAACGAGCAGAATAATGAGAATGCGTTTTGCCATAAGTAAGCCTCCGTTCAAGGGGTCA
Organism: Bacillus sp. B-jedd; assembly: GCF_000821085.1. Taxonomy (GTDB): domain Bacteria; phylum Bacillota; class Bacilli; order Bacillales; family Cytobacillaceae; genus Bacillus_D. The sequence continues at coordinate 122,653 of NZ_CCXR01000002.1, read as the reverse complement.
TACCTTATTTTATCAATAAGTTAATAGGGGAAACCAATGGAAATATGTAAAAATTGAAAACCTTCCTAAACACTAGAAGGCTTTCTCCAAAAATCACCTGAGTCGGTTTTAGAGAAAGCCCTTTTCAGTTTATAAGTAAGGATTAAGTGAGAATGAAACCTTTTTATCGCTTCTTATTCAATCATACAGCGCTGATTAGTATCTCCTAATGTTTCTTTTGAAAAATTTGACTTCGGAGAGGTCATTTTTTCCCTCCAAAGATATAGGATTCTTCTGTCCTATAAGGCCTTCAAGCCTCCTGGTTGCTTCTTCAAATTCACCAGTGCTTATTTGCTTTGTGGCAAGAAGCGAACATAACAAAGCAAATGCGATTGCTGTAGTATCAACATGGACATCAATATTAATATCGACATCAGAGTTGCCGCTCTGGCCAATCCGATTTATATTTTCACTTTTAATTCTCACCGAGTCTTCTGCAATTGAGCGTGACAATGATTCAGTTTCATTGTGGATAAAGACCTCGGTTTCTCTGTCAATTCTTTCGGGTCTCTGCCCTGGAAGGTAATATCTCCTTCTCGCTTTCCCGGTATTTTCGTTCATTCCTTATACCCCATCCTTTAAAGGGCAGGATTTTTCAACCCCACCCCATGTTTAATGGTTAAATATCAATATCAACATCGACGTCTTGATCCTGGTCGTTATCCTGGTCTTGTTCAGATCTGACACGAGCAACACTGCGGCTGTTTAGAGTGACGCATACTCTGGAGTTGCCTGAATTTGTGACCACTGATCGAGCAATATTTGTATTTCTGTCAACGTTGCGGACATCTGCTTCTGCGTCCGCTTCAGCACGGTTACGCACTCTATTCTCGAAATCTGTTTCAATGTTCACATCAACATTTACATTTTCGTTATTTCGTCGTTTTTCTTCTGGACACCTGCGTTTTCTTCTGTTTTCCAAATTAATTGCCTCCTAGTTTTTGTATTAAACCGGAAATTTATATGTGATTAATAAATCGCTTCCCAATAGAGAATAAAATTAAAAATCTACATCAATATCCACATCGGAATCTTGATCATTATTTTGGTCCTGCTCGGAAACAACACGAGAATTGCTCTTGCTATTCAATCTTATATTGACTCTTGAATTGCCGGAGTTGTTTACGATGGTTTTGGCGATATTAGTATTTTTGTCTGTATTTCTTACATCAACTTCTGCTTCAGCGTCTGCTGTATTCCTAATGTCGTTATCGAAATCGACATCAACATTTACATCTGTGTTAGTTCTCCGTCTCGCAGAATTCCTAAAACAATTCTGGTTTCCGAATTGGTCAAATTCTCTTTGGCCCATACTATCCACTCCTTCCTCCCATACTTACTAGCTAGCTTATTCCGATAGAATCAATTGGACTAGACTATTGAAGGAGGACAAATACCTGTTTTTTTGCAAAAAAATATTATTATTGTTTGACAATCAAACGCCTATTTGAATATCATATACTCAAATGATTGTTTGAATGAGGGTGAAAATATGGTTCAGCATGATATGTGCGAGATTGCTTCTGTAGATAAACAGAAAGTAAATCATGTTAAAAATAAGCTCCAAAGCCAAAGTACCGCAGGGGTCGCTAAAATTTTCAAAGCCCTTTCTGATGATACGAGGGTACGGATTGCGTATGCCTTGACTGTTGAGGAAGAACTTTGTGTCTGTGATGTTGCCAATATTGTCGGTTCGTCCGTTGCAACAGCTTCCCATCATTTAAGGACGCTGAGGAGCCTCGGCATTGCAAAGTTCCGGAAAGAAGGCAAGCTTGTTTATTATTCTCTTGATGACGATCATGTGAAGCAGCTCATCGAGATTGCCTTTGAACATCATGAGGAGGTGGCAGGACGTGGCTGAAGTGAAACAGACGTACCGCATACAAGGCATGTCTTGAGCGAGCTGTGCCTCGAAGTTCGAAAAGAACGTAAAACACCTGGATGGTGTTTCTAACGCTGCAGTTAATTTTGGCGCATCGAAAATTACCGTTTATGGTAATACATCAGTGGAAGAGATTGAAAAAGCAGGAGAGTTCGACGGGCTGAAGGTTGTTTCCGAACACGAACCGAGCGGGAATGTCCAAGAGCTTCCTTTTTGGCAAAAATATGCCCGTGTTCTTATTTCACTGGCCCTGATTTTTATTGGGTATTCATCTCAATGGCTAAACGGAGAAGATTCTCTTTACACAGTCCTAGCCTTTCTGACAGCTATTGTCATCGGCGGTTACCCTTTATTTAAAACAGGATTCAAAAACCTGTTCAAATTGGAATTCGATATGAGGACGCTGATGACGATTGCCATTATTGGCGCTGCCCTCATCGGGGAGTGGAGCGAGGGAGCAGTCGTTGTCATCCTCTTCGCCATCAGCGAAGAACTTGAGAAGTATTCCATGGATAAAGCCCGGGCCTCCATTCGTTCGCTAATGGATATCGCCCCCAAGGAAGCCTTAATCCGCCGGAACGGAACCGTGATTGAAATTCACGCAGAAGAAATTGAAATCGGGGACATTATGATTGTCAAGCCTGGGCAAAAGCTAGCCATGGACGGAATCGTCCTAAAAGGGCATTCGTCAGTCAACCAGGCCGCCATTACCGGTGAATCTGTCCCGGTTGAGAAAAAGGTAAATGATGACGTCTATGCGGGAACTTTAAATGAAGAGGGACTGCTTGAGGTTAAAGTTACGAAGCGGGTGGAAGATACTACAATTTCGAAAGTCATCCACCTTGTCGAAGAGGCACAGGCAGAACGGGCTCCTTCACAGGCGTTTGTCGACCGTTTCGCCAAGTACTATACCCCGGTGATTATGGCCGTTGCTGCCCTTGTGGCGATCGTTCCGCCGGCGGCCTTCGGAGCGGATTGGAATACATGGATCTACCAGGGGCTGTCCGTCCTTGTAGTCGGCTGTCCGTGCGCACTGGTTATTTCTACCCCGGTTTCGATCGTCACCGCAATTGGAAATGCGGCCAGGAATGGGGTATTAATCAAAGGCGGCATTTATCTGGAGGAAACAGGATCATTAAAGGCGATAGCATTTGATAAGACGGGCACGCTGACAAAAGGGATTCCCGCTGTAACCGACATTATGACCTTTGATGGAAGGGATGAAAAAACTGTCTTGGCCATCCTTTCCGCTTTGGAATATGGGTCTCAGCATCCGCTGGCATCTGCCATCTTGAAAAAGGCTGAGGAACATGGAATTCCTTTTCAGGAAGCGGAGGTAGAGGGGTTTACTGCTCTGACCGGAAGAGGAATCAAAGGAACCATTAATGGGGTTGAATATTTCGCCGGCAGCCCTGCATTTATCACAGAGGTTTACGATAAAAAACCTGATAACGCGATATTGGATAAAATCCGTTTTCTGCAGGAGCAGGGAAAAACCGTAATGGTTCTTTTGACAAAAAATGAATTATTCGCTCTTGCGGCAGTTGCCGATGAAGTGAGGGAAAGCAGCCGGAGTGTGATTGAAAAGCTGCATGCCATGGGAATTGGCAAGACGGTCATGCTGACAGGAGATAACAAAGGAACAGCCCAGGCCATCGGAAGCCAAATCGGCGTTGCAGATACCCGGGCAGAATTGCTGCCACAGGATAAACTATCAATCATAAGGAATTTACGGAATGAGTATGGAAAAGTGGCCATGGTCGGGGACGGGGTGAATGATGCGCCTGCATTGGCAGCCGCGACAGTCGGTATTGCCATGGGCGGAGCGGGAACTGATACAGCCTTGGAAACGGCGGATATCGCGCTCATGGGCGATGACCTCGAAAAGCTGCCTTTCGCCATACGACTGAGCAGGAAGGCGCTCGCGATTATCAAACAGAACATCACTTTTTCATTAGCAATCAAACTTGTTGCCTTGCTACTCGTCATTCCTGGGTGGCTGACATTATGGATAGCGATTTTCGCCGATATGGGGGCGACTTTGATCGTGACGTTAAATGGGCTGCGGCTTTTGAATGTAAAGGATAAATAGCCGTTTTCATGGGGGATAAAAATGAACATCAGGTGGAATATGTTTGTCTATAAGCTGTGGGCGCCAGTTTATGATACGTTTTTTAATAAAGGGGCATTCACAGGAGCGCGGAAAGAAATGTTTCGATCAGTTCCATTTGAAAAAGGAGATCGTGTTCTGTTTGTCGGGGTAGGGACCGGGGCTGATTTTGAATATGTTCCTATATCTGATTTAAGAGTCACAGCGATTGACTATTCTAAGGATATGCTTGCAATAGCAAAAGGAAAAGCAATAGGCAAACAGATTGAGTTTTTAGAAATGGACGCACAGCATCTTGATTTTCCACCAGGTTCATTTGATTGGGTAATTGGAAGTTTGGTTTTATCAGTGGTGCCGGATGGGCGAAAAGCTTTTGAAGAAATGGTCCGGGTGGCAAAAAAAGAAGGATATATCCTGATTTTTGATAAATTCGCGCCAAAGGACAAAAGCCTTAGCTTTTTTAAGAAATTAATCAGGCCATTGGTCCGTTTGCTTGGAACGGACATTGGCCTATCATTTGAAAACATCACTAAAACCTCAATGAACAGGGTACGGATAATTGAGGATACCGGAATCCTCTTTCAAGGGATGTACCGGAAGATTGTCCTTCGTAAACATTGAGTAAAGCTGAATCTTTTTTTGGAAATCCAAATGGATCAATCAGCGCCTGGCATAGGGAGGAAACAGATATGGGGCATCACCATTCCCATTCTCATGAACACGGACATCATCATACAGAGAATAAAAAGGCTTTGCTGCTGGCTTTTCTTTTAATCGCATCATTCATGCTGGTAGAGGTGGCAGGGGGAATCATAACTAACAGCCTCGCGCTTTTGTCCGATGCCGGCCATATGCTGAGTGATGCCGCAGCCCTTGGTCTGAGTTATTTTGCGATAAGGCTGGGGGAGAGAAAGGCGACTCCCGGCAAAACATTTGGCTATAAGCGGTTTGAAATTATTGCTGCAGCGTTGAATGGCCTGACACTGATAGCTATTTCGATTTACATTTTTATTGAAGCTTTCCAACGTTTCAGGAACCCACCGGAAGTACAAAGCATGGGGATGCTGGTGATTTCAGTCATTGGTCTCCTTGTCAATATTGCTGCTGCCTATATCCTCATGAGGGGCGATAAAGAAGAGAACCTGAATGTTAGAAGTGCTTTCCTTCATGTGCTCGGTGACATGCTGGGTTCCGTCGGTGCCATCACAGCGGCATTGCTGATTTATTTCTTTGATTGGGGAATTGCTGATCCGATTGCAAGTGTCGCTGTTGCCATCCTGATCATCATTTCAGGCTGGCGGGTCATGAAGGATTCCTTCCATATACTGATGGAAGGAGCGCCTGTCCAGATTGATTCAACAAAGCTAAGAGCCGCGCTTCTTTCGATTCCGACTGTCGAAGATGTGCACGATCTTCATATTTGGTCGGTTACATCCGGGATGCCGATGCTGAGTTGCCATATTGCGATTTCCAAAAGCGGAGTGCATGATGTGGTACTTCGGGAGGCGCAGGCCCTGCTTCATGACAAGTTTGGGATTGACCATAGTACAATCCAGGTAGAGCGGGAAGACGAAGGCTGTCCAAGCAAACATGGGGTTTGTAACTAAGCAATCGGATTTAGAAAATAATAGTCGAATAACTACATTGAGCCCCGGATTTTAAGACTGGGGCTTTTTGGTCGCAGGAAATTGACATGAATCCTGCTGAGGTCTAACATTGCTATAAGTTATTATGGAGGGATATAGCATGAAGCATATATTTTTGAATGGCAAAAATGGCTCGGATACGGTATTGCTTCTCCTGCACGGGACTGGCGGAACGGAGCAGGATTTGCTTCCACTGGCAGAAAGGATAGATCCTGTTGCGGCCGTACTCAGTGTACGCGGCAATGTATTGGAGCATGGAATGCCCCGTTTTTTCCGCAGGCTGGCGGAAGGAGTTTTTGATGAAGAAGATCTCGTTTTTCGGACAAGGGAGCTGCATGATTTTCTTGACGAAGCGGCGGTAAAGTACAATTTCAACCGGGACAGCATTGTTGCTGTCGGCTATTCCAATGGTGCTAATATTGCCGCAAGTTTGCTGTTCCATTTTGGCAAAACCTTAAAAGGTGCCGTGCTGCATCATCCAATGGTCCCAAGAAGAGGAATAGACCTTCCTGCTCTAGCCGGCTTACCAATTTTCATTGGGGCGGGGAAAAACGATCCCATTTGCCCTGCCGTACAATCAGAAGAACTTAAGTCGATGCTTGCTGAAGCGGGAGCAGATGTTCACCTCTATTGGGAAAACTACGGACATCAGCTTACCTTCTCTGAAGTGGAAGAAGCGGGAGCTTGGTACAAAAAAGTTTTTCATGATTAATTTTTCTGGATGGGGGAATTTTAAAGAGTGATTAACCAATTGCCTGTACAGTTGATGAATAGGCAATTGGCACTCTCGCCTCAAGGAGGATGTAAATCATGCCCCAGGTTAAACTTGCTGTTGTCTATTATAGTTCTACAGGAACGAATTACCATTTGGCGAAATGGGCGGAAGAAGGCGCCAAGGAAGCAGGTGCGGAAGTTAAGGTATTAAAAGTGCCTGAGCTTGCGCCCCAATCAGCAATTGAGTCCAATCCTAAGTGGAAGGAACATGCGGAAAAGACGAAGGACGTGCCTGAAGTATCGCTTGATGATATAGAATGGGCTGATGCCATCATTTTCAGTGTTCCAACAAGGTTCGGCAATATGCCTGCCCAGATGAAGCAGTTTCTTGATACATCAGGAGGGCTTTGGTTCCATGGCAAGCTGGTCAACAAAGTTGTCAGTGCAATGACTTCCGCGCAAAACCCCCATGGCGGCCAGGAAGCGACAATCCTCTCACTGTATACAACGATGTACCATTGGGGAGCCATTGTTGTAACTCCCGGATATACGGATAATGCCATTTATGCTGCAGGCGGGAACCCTTATGGAACAAGCGTGACTGTCAGCCAGGATGGCAATATGGTTGAAGACGTGGAGGCCGCGGTCAAACATCAGGCAAAACGGACAATCACTATTGCAGAGTGGATAAAAAATGGTACTCAATGATCCAAAAGGAGAGGAACAGCCGTCATTGAAGCAACGGCTGTTTCTTTTGTTATGGAAATGAAAAAAATGTAAAGCAATGTATATAATTAGACATAGTCCTTCTTTAAAGGTACCATTTAATAAAGATTAATACTTATATGCAATCGATGGATACGCCCACCGAATTAAGAGGGGAGATATCTAATATGGCGACTAAAAAACAAACGGCCCTTAAAGAGATAAACGTTGAAGGTTTGGATTTCGCATGGAATCCGGAAGAAGGCCAGTTTATTTTTGAAGGGGAAGATGCAGTCCTTTTTTGGATAACATCAGCAATGCGTACTTTTTTTGACACAATTGAGGAAGTTTCAGGTGCGGAAGCGGGTGCTCTAGTCCTTGAAACGACAGGTTTCAGGCAGGGACTTGTGGTCAGTCAGTATTTTGTCAACAATAGAGTTTCTGTAGAAGAAGCCTCGAGGCTCATACCTAATACATATGCATCTGCAGGTTGGGGAAAAGCGGAAATAAAAGAATTGAATCTAGATAAGAAAACCTTGCTGATTGAAATCACGGACAGCTGGGAATTTAAAATAAACAAAGAGCAGGGGAAAAGTGAAAGCGGCAAATACCTGCCGGCCCATTACGCGGGAATTTTCACAGGCTTACTCGGGACAAATATATGGTATAGAGTCGTTAAAGACCAATTGAATGGGGATAAATGCACGGTCGTTGAATATTTCCCGTCGGAAGTGACTGTTACACACAATATCCATCAGTTGGCGAGAAGAAAGGAATCTGAGCAAATCCGGGAGCTGGAATTGCTCGTTGAAGAGAAAACACGCGATCTCCAGGAGCTTGTTAAAGAATTATCCTCACCGATTATTCCTGTCCTTGAAGGCATTGTGGTTGTGCCTTTAATCGGGAAATATGATGAAATTCGTTCGGAGAATCTCCTTGTAAAAACACTTAACAATTTACCGAAGTATAAAGCGAACTATCTGATCCTTGATTTGACAGGACTTGATTCTGATATAGAAGACTATGGGTTTGACTTCATCCAGAAGCTTGGCGCAGCGGCAACATTAGTTGGAATCGAAACGATACTGGTTGGTATAACCGCTGAACTTGGTTCTATTGTTGCCCAATCCCATATTAATTTATCTAAATTCCAATGTTTCCAGTCCCTGCAGTTTGGTATCTACTACGCACTTTCCCAAAGCGGCAAAAAGATTATATAACCGATTCAGGCAATGCCGGCGTTCAGGCGTTGCCTTTAATTTTCTTTAAGCAGAGCACAAAAATAAAGGAGCCGGCGGCCCCTTTTCTTTATGATAAATCATGTCCCGATGCAGCGGGTTTATTAAGCCTCAAAATTGAGGAGTCAGATATGTCCAATTGGTAGACCAATTCACTTAATGCGATGGTGACAAGGTCACGTTCCGTGTATTCAAAAGTATCCAAAGGAGAGATACGGTTTCGTTCAGCCAATTTTTCTCTTATTTGCCGGCACATCCAAAGATGATAGTCTGAAAGCTCAACCTGTTTTAGCAAAAGACAATCCCCCCTTTCTGATTCTCCCCGAAGCAACTGAACCGTTGCCTGCAGATATGCTAATAGGCCAATGTTTGACTGCTTTTAGCGTGTGCATGATTGGGAAGTTTCACTTTCATTATCCCCCAAAAAAAAGTACTGCAAACGTGCGCGGTTCAGGTGTAAGTCAGAAATTTACAGGAAATATCAGGGAGAAATTCGGTTATGCCCGTTTTTCAGCAGGGCGGATATGGGTAACAAGGCCATCAACATCCGTAATATAGAATTGAATCTCAGGCTGCACCTTTAAGTAGTGGTCCTGGAGAAGCTGATAATAATTAACCCTTTTGCTCGGATCGAATTGCAGCATTGGGTACTGTCGCTTATCCTTGACATACTGGTCGACTGCCTTTTGTACAAGATCCATTTGGACAGGTATGTGTTTTTCATCTTCTTCGAAAAGGTCATACGTTTCTCTGGACATGTAAAAATTCTTGGATGGAACCCCGCCAAGAATATGAGCCAATTGAGTGAAATCTATTCTATTGTCCTCCTTGACTAGAATGGTTCTGTAAACTCCCTTTGGCAGGCTATCAGAAAACTTTCTTACAGCTTTTCTTACTTCATCAAGCGAAACTTCAATTTCAGGCCATGATGGCTGTGATTCCTTCTCTTTTTTTACCTTTTCTCTATTCAGCAATGAAGAAGCCGGTTTGAAATATTTAATTGCCATAGCGTAAACAGTATATCCGCCAAAAGCAAGGCCGACAGCCAGCCCAATGAGTGTGAATAGCGGATAGACGGTCAGGCTTCCATCCAGGTAGGCCCCGGCTTTATATCCGGCAAAAATGGAAACCCCTAAAGTGACGGCGAAAACCATATGGAGTGATAGCGCTTTCATAAGGAAGTCAGTAAACTCCCCCCATTGTTTCCCATTGAGGTTGCCGGCATCTTTCAAAAATTCAGCAACATCTCCCTTTAATTCTTCAGAAACATTATATTCCTCTAAAAAGGGCTCAACGTATTCATTTAAATGCTTTTTTTCATTCCTTAATATACAGGCGGATTTCTCCAGTTCCCCTTTCTTGTAATGCACTAAAATCATGTGTTCTTCCAGTCCCAGTTCAAGGTCTTCCGTCACCCTTCCGTAATTTTTTGAGAAAGTCCGTTTCATCATTAAGCCCCCCTGTGCTGGTTATGGCTGTTAAGGATTCTCCTTGCATCGTCTTTGGCGTTGTGAACGATTTCCCTTGCTTCCGCAACTGATTGTTCAAATGCGGAGCGAGCCTCTTCTTCGCTCCGGGACCTGATTATTCGGGCCTCTTCGCGGGCAAGGACAACCAGGCGTTCCTGTTCAAGAAGCTTTTGTTCCGCTTCCTTCTTATATTGCTCGGCCAGGGAAAGCTGCTGCCCAATATAAGCTTTCCTCTTTTCCATCACCCCTAAAAGCCGTCCCATAACAAATTTTTTAATCAAAAATACTAAAACAGTAAAAATCAAAGCTTGATAAATCATTGTTCCGAGTGAGACAGGGATACCAAAAACCTCGAAGTCACCCATCTTTTCCATCTCCTTATTCATGTGATTCTATGAGCAATATAGACCATGGTCAACGTAACGAAAATGTATGCTTGGATCGCACCGATAAATAGGCAAAATGCCTGCCAAATCAAAAGCGGCAATGCTGCCAGGACAGCAGGAATGACTCCGCTTGTAATGGTTCCCGCCAGAATGGCAAGCATTACTTCCCCGGCATATATATTCCCGAACAGGCGGAGGCCAAGGGTGAGAGTGGTGCAAAACTGTTCCAGAATATTAATGGGAAGAAATGCTTTGAACGGTTTGAAGTAACTTAGAAAGTAGTGTTTAAATCCATGCAGGCGAATGTCGATGAAGTGGGTATAGGCCATAATCATGATGGCAAGTGTCATGGTTACGTGCGCGTCCGCGGTTGGGGATTTCCACCATGAAACCTGATGGGCGTCTCCGGTGATAATGGAGAAGGGGATGCCGAGACTATTGGAGATGAATAAATACAAAAGCAGCGAGACGCCGGTAGAAAGAATGAATAAATTTTTCGAGGCACCAATGGAATTGCTCATAATGCCCTGGACAAATTCAATCGACCATTCCATGAAATTCTGGATGCCCGCCGGCATCCGTTCATCCAATTTTCTGATTGATAGCAGGGCGATGAAGAATACGAGAAGTGAAGAAATGGTGCTTGTCAGTACAATGGATAAATCAAAGGTGATGCCAAGCCATGTTACCAATGGCCTGTCGTAATGCATGATGTCCAACCCCTTTCTGAATGGGTAATAAAAAGAGTGCACCTGCTTTGCAGAGTACAATCCTGATGCCGGACAAATTAAGCTGAAAATTGCGGTTGAGGATATTAAATATGTTTGCAATAGGCCTTCCTAACCAATTTATGTATTAGTTATCTTAATTGTATCACTATTCGCAAAATAATTGTGACAAACAAGGGAGTTTTTTGGGAATTTTGCAAATTAAAAACCTGAGGAGCGTCGGAAGGGCTCCCCAGGTTTGCGTACGGCCAACTTTGGTTAATTTAATATCAAGGTTTCATCTTCATAACGCACAGCCAATTCTTTTAAAACCTCATCAAAATACAAATAAGTTTTTGTTTCTTCAAAAAACCAGCGATCATTTTCTTCGATGAAAAAGGTCAATCCATCCATACGCTGGGTATAGCCTGCGTTTACAGGTGCCTCAACGGAGAATGCGAGGCTGTAACCTTTGTGTTTTTGCCCAAAGCCTGCATATTGCGGGAATAAACGGATGTTGGAAGGGACTTTTATTTCAAACTCATCTGAAAACCAGTGGAATGCCTTTTTATCAACTGAGAGGAACATTTTTGACACCAGCCCTTTTGAAGTATTTTTTCCCGGCAATGTCTGCCTGATTTTAAGATACTCCGTTTCCGGACCCGCTTCTATGATATTATTCACACACAGGCAGGTTAAAGGTGCACGTTCATCATTCGTTCACGTTTTTGGTTCAGATAATAGTTTTCTTTATTTTGTAACATCCATATAGTACATATGGTGATAAGATGAATAAAAAGAAAATAAAAGGAGCAATCCAACATGGATGAAACCAAAAAACAACTTACAGATGCCGTAAATGACATAAAACAATTAATCGATTCATTCGGTTCAACTTTGGGAAGTATTGAGAAAAGGCTTGCAAGGCTAGAAAAGGTGGACAGCATTGAACATAGAGTAGCTGTTAACCAGATCGACCTCTCTGATATTAAGGAATCACTGCAGCGGATAGAGGAAAGGCAGACCGATGAAATTTTAAAAGCAGTAAAGGAAATCCGTGAAGCAACAGGGGCCAATGGCAGGGAGGAAATAAAGCATATAAACAGAAGGCTTGATTCCCATCTTGTCAAACTGGCAAAGGCAGAAGAGGATTTAATTATTTTAAAGAATAACAGAACCTAAAATTTTGGCTCTGTTATCCTTGATTGTTGATTTCCACTTCGGAGACATGCTTTCCGCGGGGCGGACCGTGGAGCCTCCTCGGCGTCCTTGACGCCTGTGGGGACTCCACGTGCCGCTTCATCCCGCCGGAGTCAGTCCCCTCCGTTCCAATCAACTTTTTGAAGATCAACACTCACCTTTAATAGAGTTAAAAATACTGAAAGAAACAGGCGCTTCCTGAAGTAGGGAGCGCCTGTTTTATTAAGATAATATTCCCGGGTTGGCGAGTGGAACCTGGTTCAAAGCCGGTTCGGCCACTTCAGCCCTTTTCATTACCTCGATATAGCGGATATGATGTTCTTCCATTTCGATAATTTTAAAGGAGTAAGCATCACGATGAATGATATCGCCTTCCTTGGCCTCAAAGTTTTCAGTCAGGATCCAGCCGCCGATTGTGTCAACGTCTTCATCCTGAATTTCCAGGCCAAGCAGGTCGTTTACTTCACTCACCAGCACTTTCGAATCGATGATGAAATGTGCTTCCTTGACCTTTCTGATCATTGGGACTTCATCCATATCAAATTCATCCCTAATATCCCCGACAATTTCCTCAAGGATATCCTCTGCCGTTACAAGGCCTGATGTGCCGCCATACTCATCCATCAGGATAGCCATATGAATCCGTTCCTTCTGCATCTTCACAAGCAGATCGTGAATTGGGATCGTATCGATGACGCGGATGATTGGGCGTGAGTACTGCTCAATTGTTTTTACAGTAATCTTTTCTGTACCGATTAAGTCTGTCAAAATTTCTTTAATATTGATTTGTCCAATGATGTGGTCTTTGTCACCATCAATAACCGGATAGCGGGTGAACTTTTCTTCCTTAATGACTGAAAGAACATTTTCCAGCGTATCATCCTTCGACAGGGACACAATCTCTGTCCTCGGAACCATGATTTCCTTGGCAATCCGGTTGTCAAATTCAAAAATTTTGTTCACATACTTAAACTCTGATTGGTTTATTTCCCCACTTTTATAGCTTTCAGACAGAATGATCCGCAGTTCTTCTTCGGTATGGGCCAATTCATTCTCTGTCGCCGGTTTCAGTCCGAAAAACCTGACAATCAGCTGTGCGGATCCGTTTAATGCCCAAATGAACGGATACATCAGCTTATAAAAGAAGATGAGCGGCCTTGACGTTAAAAGTGTAATAGTTTCCGCTTTTTGGATTGCAACTGTTTTCGGAGCAAGTTCACCAACTACCACATGGAGGAAGGTAATCACCCCAAAAGCCAAAGTGAACGTAAGAATCTTTGAAACGCCTTCAGAAATATGCAGCATATGCAAAACAGGCGCCAGAATCCTTTCCATTGTCGGTTCAGCTATCCAGCCAAGGGCGAGAGCGGTGATCGTAATCCCAAGCTGGCAAGCTGAAAGATATTCATCCAAATTCATTATTACTTTTTTCGCGGCAACCGCACTTGAACTTCCTTCTTCAATCAACTGATCAATTCTTGAGCTTCTGACCCTGATAATCGCAAATTCCGATGCGACAAAAAAGGCTGTCAAAGCGATAAAAATGGCTATTAAAACCAAGTTTAATATGTCCAATAAATTTCCTTACCCCGCGGATTGCGGGTAAAGGAGTCACCTCCTGGTAAATTCAAAATCAACTTGTCAGTTCTTGTAAAGATTGCAAGAGCGCCGAACATTCCTGATTTAGATTTCTGGAAACAAGATCCCGCTTTTGTGAATCCATTTTTCGGATAAGAGGCAAAAGGGCTGTTAAATCGTCCTGCAGCTGCTTCATTTGCTGGGCAACAGAATAAGCCTGGTCTTCAACCTCTGATTCACGAATTTCAACTGCCTTCTTGATTTCCAGCTTTCTCTTAATCTCTTCCAACGGAAAGTGCATGTTTTTGCATTCTTCGATATATTTAAGATCCTTGAGTGCTTTTTCATCATAAAGACGGTAATTGGAACGGGTCCTATCGGCGTTCAAAAGGCCGATGGAAGTATAGTAATCTATGGTTCTTTTAGAAACGCCGGCTCTCAATGCTAGTTCGCCAATTCGATAGATAACCCCATCATACCACCTCAACTAGTAAAATTAAGATAATTATAATGGAAAACAAACTGTACAGTCAAACGTTGCAGTTAGTGTTGGTTTTTATCCTAGTTTATGCATCAGTCACAGCGTTATGAAACAAATCCTCCATTTAAGTGTGGGAATAATGATACACAGCACTTTATAAATTTTCCCGCCAATCGCTGGCAAGCATTCCATATACGATCAGATCGTGAAATTTATTGTAAAGCAATTCACCATCCCTAATTTTTCCTTCCAGTGTAAAACCGAGACGCTCCGGAATCGCGCGGCTTTTCATATTTCCTTCGCCGCACCGGATTTCAACACGATTCAGGCCGAGGTCGTTAAAAGCATAGTTTAAGAGGGCTTGCACTGAACGGGTCATAATTCCATGGCCTTCCGCATTTTTTGCAAGGTAGTAGCCGATGGAAGTATGCCTGTTTCTCCAGTCAATATAATGAAGGCCAATAGCTCCTACCAATTCTCCTTGAAATAAGATCCCAGTATTGAAGCCATTATTATCAGCGAATTGTTTCAGCCACATAGGAATAATTGTTTCGTACTGATAATGGCTAGACATGTCATCCACCCAAGGCAGCCAATCCCTTAAATGATTCCGGTTTTCATTTACTAAATTGTATAAACGTTTACAATCATTCAACTGAAATAATTGTAGTTCAATTTCCTCGTCTACTTTAAAGGTAAACATTCCAAATCCTCCCTGATATTTTTAAAATGCTTGCATGTTTGCCTGGTTTTTATAATGGGTATTTAAAATCAACTTCTGTTGAACATAGTCGTACCGTGGAGAAAACCAGGCGGGCAAATTTTCCATGTTCTATGTATTTACAGAAAAGTTTAATCTATTTTGCTGTATAAGCCAATAAGGAAAAACAGGAGGTAGGGTATGAAGCTGACTACAAAGATTATTATTGCGCTATTGGCAGGTGCGATTACAGGGTTATTATTAAACTTATACTCCATGGTTACATTTAACATCCTGGATAAATTTTTATTTACACCAGCCGGAAAAATTTTTATCAGCCTGATCACAATGCTTGTCGTTCCAATTGTTTTGTTTTCGATTATCCTTGGAGTAGCTGGCCTCGGCGATCCCAAGAAGCTTGGCAGGATGGGCTTTAAGACCATCGCCTATTTTCTTGGTACAACGGCCCTGGCCATCGTCATCGGCTTGATACTCGCTCTGACAATCAAGCCTGGCAAACTGGGAACTTTTGATACAAAATCGGCTGAATTCAGTGCTGAAAAAGCGCCTCCGGTCAGTGATACACTTCTAAATATCATCCCGACGAATCCGATTGATGCGCTGGCAAGCGGGAATATGCTGCAAGTCATTGTATTCGCTATATTCATCGGTCTCGCGCTTACTGCACTCGGTGAAAGGACAAAAGGCTTTTACAATGTCATTGAACAGGGCAATGAAATTATGATGTACCTGGTTAATATTGTAATGAAATTCGCCCCATACGGTACATTCGGACTGATTGCTTCAGCAATTGGCAGCCAGGGCCTCAGCGCCATCAAATCCATGGGTGTCTATATGATTGTTGTCATTCTTGGATTGCTTATCCACGCTTTCGCTACTTATGGAAGCGCCGTTTACTTCTTGGGGAACATGAATCCGATAAAGTTTTTTAAAGGTTTTGCACCGGCAATAGGAGTGGCAGTCAGTACTTCCAGCAGTAATGCCACTCTGCCGGTATCAATGGAATCAGCGCGAAAAAATTTAAAAGTCCCTGAGCATATTTCGAGTTTCGTCCAGCCGCTTGGCGCAACAATCAACATGGATGGAACAGCGATCATGCAAGGAGTGGCAACGATATTCATCGCTCAGGTCTATAATGTCGACTTAAGCCTTACTCAAATTTTGACTGTTGTATTAACGGCAGTTCTTGCGAGTATCGGAACAGCAGGGGTGCCTGGTGTGGGACTTATCATGCTGGCGATGGTGCTTCAATCAGTCAATTTGCCAGTTGAAGGAATCGGGCTGATCCTTGGGATTGACAGGCTCCTTGATATGGTGAGGACGGCAGTTAACATTACCGGAGATGCTTCCTGTGCCGTTATTGTCGCAGAAGGGGAAAGGCGTAGGATGGAAAAAGAAAAGGCTAAAGATAGGGGAAAGCTATCAAAGCGGGCTCCTTCCTTTATACAAGAAAAATAAACGCATAAAAACCCGTGCTTTTGAAAGAAGTACGGGTTTTCCTTGTCGGGAATTTATATGCTATTCCTTCTTTTCAGTAAACGTTTTTTCCGCGCCCCAATACGGTTCCACATGGATGATTGCATAGCGGACGCCATGCTTTTTCTTGAGGCTAGTTTCGATTGCTTCTGTGATGGCGTGGCCTTCAATTATTGTAAGGGTTGGGTCGACAAGAATTGTTGATTCAATCAGAGTCTGATTACCATGGGTTCTCGCTTTGATTTCTGTAACTCCTTTGACACCGGCTGTATCCTTGATTGTCCGCCTCAATTCAGGGACTTTGCTGACATCGAATCCATCAGTCAGCGCATGGGAGGCATCCCTGAATATTTCCCAGGCAGTCCTGCAGATAATGAGCCCGACAACAACAGCGGCAACCATATCGAGCCAGACGATGCCGATTCTAGAGCCAAGAATTCCGACGAGTGCTCCAATGCTGACGAGTGCGTCGGAACGATTATCCTGGGCTACGGCATGAATGGCGGCACTGTCGATTTTTTTTGCCAGCCTCTTATTATAGGTATATACACAGAGCATGACCGCCGCTGATCCAAGTGCTGTCCAGGCCGTCAGCCAATCTGGTACTGGCTTCTCCCCGTCAAAAAAAGACTGTCCGGCATTGATCAGAACCTCAATTCCGACACCGAGCATAATGAATGCGGCAACAAGGGAAGCAATAGTTTCCGCTCTATAGTGGCCATAATGATGATCTTTATCAGGTGGTTTCCGGGAAATTTTAAGTCCAACGAGTACTGCTATTGAGGCTACAACATCGGTCATATTATTAAGGCCATCCGCGGTTAATCCTTCTGAGTTACCATATCGGCCAGCCACAAGCTTACAGGAAGCAAGTAAAATGTAGGCAATGATGCTGACCCATGCCCCTGTTTCTCCTGCTTTTAATTGGTTATCCCGATCCATTTGCAGTCCCCCTGAAAGTTTGTCCATATCCACCTTAACAAAAAAAGGAAGGCGATATCAACTTTACCATGTTTGATATCCAGTTCGCATATTTTTTGAACCTGTAAGTAATAGTGCCGCGTTGCTTATTATTGTCAAAAACAAGGAAGAATAGTATAGTAAAGATGGATATCAATTGAATACTTCCACAAGGGGAGCTGCCTTGCGCGGCTGAGAGTGAACGTTTGGAGTTCTGACCCTTTGAACCTGTTAGTTAACGCTAGCGTAGGGATGTGGCCTGCCAATAATGGCAATACAGGACCCTTTTTAAAGCGTTTTTGTATTGCTTTTTTATTTGGCCAAAAATGCCTGTAAGGCATTCCCCATATTAAAGGAAGCTTTCAAACGGATACCCGAAAAAGGGATGGAATCTGCGGTAAAACCGCTTCTGTCCCGGACAAAGAGGGGGAGACGTTGAATGGAAAAAAGGAAGACATTATTTTTGGTAGAGGTGGCCATCTTTTCGGCTCTGGCTTATTTGCTTGATCTGGCTGCCGGTTTTTTCTCATTTAAAATCTGGGCACAGGGCGGTTCAATTTCAATCGCCATGGTACCAATCTTTTTAATGGCGTACAGATGGGGAGTTAAGGGAGGATTGCTTACCGGATTTTTATTGGGCCTTCTGCAGGTAGCCCTCGGCACTCCTTACATCATTCATCCGGTACAGGGAGCACTTGATTATTTTGTTGCATTTACAGTTGTTGGTTTTGCGGGAGTTTTTGCGGCCTCTGCCAGAAAGGTAAAGGAGGAAGGAAACAGGCGGCGCTGGATGTCCTATATTATTTCAGGGATATTTTTAGGAAGCGTGCTGAGGTTTATGGCCCACTTCATCGGAGGCGTCGTGTTTTTTGCCGATTCTGCCCCCGAAGGGACGCCGGCTGCACTATTTTCTTTCTTATATAATGGATCGTATATGCTGCCAAACGCGATTTTATGTTCGATCATCGTCATCCTGGTGTTTAATGCCTCACCAAGGCTGATCTCAAGCCAAGGTGGAGGAAAAACACTTAACAACCACTTATAATAGTAAAAAAGGAAAAGGGGGACCTTTTCCTTTTTTATGGCTTAGTTAAAGGTGAGTGTTGATTTTCACTAAGTTGATTGGAATGGAGGGGACTGACTCCTGCGGGATGTAGCGGCACGTGGAGACCCCTCGAAAAGCGGAAGTGCCTTGGGCAGCCCCGACAAGCGCTGGAGGGCCAGAAGGGGAAGTCGTTCTTTGACTTCACATTCGGGACCGAAGCGACCTCGAGGGGCTAGGCGCTGCAGCTGGACAAACAGGCGTCTTGTACGCCGAGGAGGCTCCACGGTCCGCCCCGCGGAAAGCATGTCCCCGGAGTGGAAATCAATAATCAACAATAGCAGAGCCTTTTTTATATAGCTCCGAATTCCAGATAATGCGCGGCAAAATCGTCGTTGCAAGGTTCTTGGGCCACCGAATCCGTATATATCCGGGGAATCCGTTTGCCGACAAGACAAACCACTTCGTAATTTATTGTCCCTATGATGGCAGCGACATCGTCAACCGATTGGAAGGCAGAACCGTCAGTGCCAAATATAGTGACTGTATCACCAGGTTGGCAATCGACTATGGCAGTAACGTCGAGGATGATTTGATCCATGCACACCCTTCCGGCAATCGGCGCCTTGGCCCCTTTTATAAGAAGGTTCACCCGGTTTGAAAGCAATCTTGAAAATCCATCTGCATAACCAATTGGCAAGGTCGCCAAAATCGATTCGTACGGTGCAGCCCATGTGCACCCATAGCCGACTGGCCGGTCGGCAGGCACCTTTTTAACCATGGAAATCTTTGTTTTGACGGACAGTGCCTGGCGCAGTTTAATTGGATGTGCTTTTAATGAGGCGTCAGGATATAAACCATACATGGCGATTCCGATACGGACCATATCAAGGTGCATTGCCGGAAAGTTCATTGCTCCCGCGCTGTTACAGCAGTGCTTTATAGGTATTTCAATGCCAGCATCGCTAATTTTCCCCAAAATACGCTGAAACCGTTCAAACTGATGGAGGGTATAAGCAGTATCCGGGTTGTCCGCGTTTGCGAAGTGCGTAAAGATGCCTTCCAGTCTGATATACTTGGAAGCGGCGGCTTTCTTGGCGATTTCTACAGCTTCCTTTTGAGAAGTTATCCCAAATCTCGACATCCCCGTATCGATTTTCAAATGAATAACCGCTTCTAATTTTAATTGCTTTGCCTCCGAAATGATCCAGTTAAGCATATCCATACTTGCCACTGACAATGTTATTTGGCTGCTGATGGCCGTACGTACCGATCTTTCCGGAGTATGGCCAAGGACAAGCAGGGGAGTGCTGATGCCAGCATTTCTCAGTTCCATTGCTTCGTCCAAAATGGCAACAGCCAAATAGTCCGCGCCTGCCGATAATGCCGCATTAGCAACCTGGACCGCCCCATGGCCGTAGCCATCCGCTTTAACGACTGCCATCAGTTTTATTTCTCCGCCGATAAACTTCTTAAACTGCCGAAGATTGCCTCTCACTGCTTCAAGTGAAACTTCGGCCCATGTATCCCTGAAACTGTCAATCTTCACTCAAAAATCCCCCTTTTAAAAACTGCCCCTCCAGCGAGACGAGGGACAGTTTCTTTTCTGAGCATTAAGATTCGGTTATTTAGAATGGTATCTTTTTAGATGGAAGACAATTCTTTTTCCAGGGCAGTTTCAACCGGCATATACGTGTAACCAAGATCCCTGGCCACTGCCTCGTAGGTTACTTCGCCATTGGCAGTGTTGACTCCAGGCTTTAAGTGGGGATTATCCACAATCGCTTTGAAAACCCCTTTATTGGCAATTTGAAGAGCATAGGGAACCGTCACATTTGTCAATGCGATCGTCGATGTCCTTGGAACTGCGCCTGGCATATTGGCTACTGAATAATGGACAACGCCATGCTTGATGTAAATAGGGTTGTCATGGGTTGTTACATGGTCGCTTGTTTCAAAAATCCCGCCCTGGTCAATTGCGACATCGACAATGACAGCACCTGGCTTCATGCTTTTTACCATTTCTTCAGTCACAAGCTTTGGTGCTTTAGCGCCTGGAATAAGCACCGCGCCAATAACCAGGTCCGCCTCTTTAACTGCTTCGGCTATATTGAAAGGATTGGACATTAGCGTTTTAATTTGTGTTCCGAAAATATCATCGAGCTGGCGGAGGCGCTCCGCATTCAAATCAATGATTGTCACATCAGCTCCGAGCCCGACAGCCATTTTTGCTGCATTCGTTCCGACAATACCGCCGCCGATAATTGTGACCTTACCGCGATTGACACCAGGGACTCCCGAAAGAAGGATTCCGAGTCCTCCGTTTGTCTTTTGCAAAAATTGCGCGCCGATTTGCGCCGCCATCCTGCCTGCAACCTCACTCATTGGCGTCAGCAGCGGAAGGGTCCGATTGACCTCTACCGTCTCATAAGCAATCGCGATGACCCCTTTTTCAGTCAATGCTTTCGCCAATGCCGGCTCGGCGGCCAGATGTAAATAAGTGAACAGAATTAAACCTTGGCGGAAATATCCATACTCACTCTCAAGTGGTTCTTTCACTTTCATGATCATGTCAGCTTGCGACCATACCGAGGAAGCGCTTTCAATTAATTCGGCGCCAGCTTCTTCATATGTTTCATTTGCAAATCCGCTCCCAAGGCCTGCATTCTTTTCGATGATGACCTTATGCCCTGCTTTTGTGAAAGAAACGACTCCTGCCGGGGTTAATGCCACCCGGTTCTCATTGTTTTTAATTTCTTTAGGAACCCCAATAATCATTTCTGTTACCTCCCCTTTGTAATCACCATTCATTTTGGTATGAAATCAGTATAAAAGGTTTTGACTATTAATTCATTGTAAAGAATAAAAAAAGAAACGTCCTCCTTTTGTGATTTTGCACAAAAGGAGGGACGTTTAGAATTTCGCCAGCTTCAAGTCCAAATAAAGGAGGAACTTCTGATTAGGGTCCTTGAAGTTTATTTCCCCGATTTCCGAAATACGTTTTAGCCTGTAGTTAAGTGTATTGGCATGGATATTCAGTGCTTTGGCCGCATCATTTGCATTCGAGTCCGCAGACAAAAACACTTCAAGTGTCTCTTCAAGATTCGTATGATGTTTAAGATCGTACTCCCTTAGCCTCGAAAGGGAAGGATTTTCATAACTTGTATCCTTCCGCTTTTCCAGGACGATATCCATTAATTGATAGATGCCGAGTTTTTGATAGCTGTGGATTTTTCCGGTTTCATTCGGGAACTTTTTTTTAATCGAAAGGACTGCCAAAGCTTCCTTATAAGCCTTTTCCGTATCCCGGTAATCCCGGTGTGGAGAGCTGAAGGCAGGCCTTATTGAAACTTGGGTACCAATATGGCTGGCGATTTTTCCTGCAAAAGATCCATAGAACTTTCCTGTAATATCGGAGTTGCCACTGCCCTGGTTCACCGCAATCAATAAAATCAGCAAATTGCAATCAATGGTATGCAGAATAGGTTTGATATCAGAAAAGGTATACAGTAAATAAGTAATTCTCTTTTCTTCCTGGGTTGAGATATTCCTGCCAAAGTCAAATGCCGCGATGACAAACGGAAAGGAGGAATTTAACTGAAGGAGATTGCAATTTTCATTAATTTCCTCTTCTTCCTTCAGATGGCCCGTCAGAAGCTTCCAAAAAAACTCCTGCTTTCTGTCTTCCTTCTTATTTTTGCGGATTTGCAGTTGAAGCAGTTTGCTTTTCGCGGCATCCGCGGCACTTTTTAAAAGACGCATTTCTTCTTCTCCAAGTGTCCTGCCAACCTCAAGAGCCCAAATAAAGCCCAGCAGCTCTTCCTGATTCCGGATGGAAATGGCCACCCTGTCCCCAAGGCCGATTTCTTGATTGCACCTGACGCGGACGGGGTCGGAGGTTTTGAGGAGGGCCGGTATTGTACCGTCTTTCCAAAGCTGGTTGACAACCTTTTCCGGAACCCGCCGGCTGATAATCGTCGAAATCCGGGCTGTGTCAGTCTGTTCATTATGGCTGCTGTAAGCGATAAGCCGGTGATTTGCATCTTCAATTGTAATAGGGCATTGAATGGCAATACTGATCGTCTCGGCGAATTCCTCAAGGCTGTCAAACGTCGTTTTAAACATATCTTTTACAAGTCCGGGCAAAAAAGCCACCTCCTAAAACCTTGCCTGTCACCAGGCTTGTAATTGTAGATTTCCACAAGTGAAGAAGATAATTTTTTATATATTCCACAAAATATCTGTTTTTCGGACATGTTACAATCGTTTCAAGAAATAACCAAATTATTTGAAAGCGCTACCAATTACTCGCAGGCAGGAGGGGAAAGGGCATAAAAATAACATTAAAATTTATTTTTTTTAACAGCCAATCTGGGGGATTGGCTGTATAGTAACAATTATATCAAAACGAACATGCCGATAGGTCCTGGTAATAAGTCTATTTTTTTACGATTGTAAAAATAGAAATGGGAGAAATTAATTTGGCCAAAAAGGATTTAAACTTTTTTATATGGGGTAAAAAAGAGGGCGGAAAATCCGGCAAGGCCAAAATACAGGGGGATAAAGCATGAACAGAGCGACTGAGGGAAAAACACTGCACAGAGGACTCGAAGAAAGGCATATCACCTTAATGTCACTTGGGGCGGCAATTGGGGTAGGGTTGTTTTTAGGATCTGCAACAGCGATTAAGATGGCTGGACCTGGAATCTTAATTGGTTATGCTTTTGCTGGGCTTATCATGTTTTTTATTATGAGGGCGCTTGGTGAGATGGCGATCCAGAAGCCGGTAGCGGGATCTTTCAGCCAATATGCAAGGGATTATCTCGGCCCGTTGGCTGGATACATTACCGGCTGGAACTACTGGTTTCTCTGGGTTGTCACTTGCATGGCCGAAATAACAGCTGTTGGTGTATATATGGAATACTGGTTCCCGGATGTTAAACGGTGGATTTGGGCTTTGGCAGCCCTTGTCATCATGGCATCGGTTAACTTTCTTGCCGTCAAAGCATACGGTGAATTGGAGTTCTGGTTTGCGCTAATCAAGATTGTCACAATCATCGCAATGATCGTAGTTGGTGTTGGCATGATTGCGTTCGGAATCGGAAATGGCGGCATAGCAACAGGGATCAGCAATCTTTGGAGCAATGGAGGATTGTTCCCCAACGGGATAAAAGGGGTACTTTTATCCTTGCAGATGGTATTGTTCGCCTACCTTGGCATTGAGATGATAGGTGTAACTGCGGGAGAAGTAAAGAATCCCGAAAAATCCCTTTCAAGAGCAATCGACACCGTATTTTGGCGTATCCTTATCTTTTACGTCGGCGCGCTGTTCGTCATTATGTCCATTTATCCTTGGGCCGAGATTGGCACAAAAGGGAGCCCTTTTGTTTTAACGTTCGAACAGATCGGCATCCCGGCAGCTGCGGGAATCATTAACTTTGTCGTCCTCACTGCCGCCTTATCATCATGTAATAGCGGGATTTTCAGCACAGCGAGGATGCTGTTTAACCTGGCTGGCCACGGTGAAGCACCTAAAAAGTTTGGAAATGTTACTAAATCTGGAGTACCTGGGCTGGCCATCATAGCATCTGCAACTGTCCTGCTTGTGGGCGTCATCCTGAACTATTTTGTGCCGGGAAGGGTGTTTATGATTGTCACAAGTGTGGCAACATTCGGGGCCATCTGGACTTGGGGAGTCATCCTCCTGTCTCAGCTGAAATACAGGAAGAGCCTCACGCCGAAAGAAGTAGCGGGATTGAAGTATAAGCTTCCGCTCTATCCTTACACTTCCTATATCGCACTTGCATTCCTGGCATTCGTCGTAGCGCTTATGGCTTACAGCGCTGATACAAGGATTGCGGTAATCGTTGGCCCGATCTGGCTTGGGCTATTGACAGCGGTCTATTATTATAAAGGCTTCAACAAACGGAACTTCCAAGCGGAAGATTCCGATAAGGAATTGATCTCGGACGAAAGAGCCGGATAAACGGGGTATTGGTAAATATTCCTATGCTAGCAAACCGTGAAAGTATTTAGTTAACAATTCCATCAGTAAGAAAACTGCCGGGGAGCCTCCTCCGGCAGTTTTCTTTTGCCAAAATCCAACCGGGTTGGCCTTATTTTTCATTGACCATGTTTAACACAATATTCACAAACGCAGCAACATCAACCTATTCAATGGACAAAAAGGATGTTAAAATAAATCTATAATAAAGATAATCATTCTCAATTAGAGTTGGAATCTATAATAAAAGAAAATGAAATTATAAGGGTGATCATGATGCTGGCTCAATTAAAGACTGGTGAAAAAGCAACTATCAAAGACATTTCCCTTGTTGACGGGCTGGTGCAAAGGAGGCTGCTGGACTTGGGAATTACTGAGGGCAGTGAAATTTGTATCAAGTGCAAGCTGCCTTTCGGCGGGCCAATTATGATCGAATCATGCGGACAATGTGTGGGAATCCGGCGCAGGGAAGCGAAATGCATTGAACTGGAGAGAGTGTAAATGGATATTGCATTAATAGGTAACCCCAATACCGGGAAAACATCATTGTTTAATAATTTGACAGGTTCATATGAGTACGTTGGCAATTGGAGCGGAGTGACTGTAGAGAAAAAAGTAGGGATTTTCCGGAATAAACGGGATCGCCTTATTGATTTGCCAGGGATTTACACGCTGAATCCTTTGTCAAAGGATGAGGGGGTTGTCACAAGGTTTTTTCTTGAGGGACCGGTTGACCGTCTGCTCAATATTCTGGATGCTTCCCAGATTGAACGGAATCTTCATCTTACACTCCAGTTGATTGAATACGGAAGGCCGATCCTCATCGGCCTCAATATGGTAGACGTAGCAAAAAGCCGCGGAATCCATATCGATTCTGAAAAGCTAGCTGCCACTTTGGGAATTCCTGTTGTTCCTGTCGTTGCAAGGAGCGGAAAGGGCTGTGATACATTACAGGATGCCGCTG
Source organism: Bacillus sp. B-jedd (assembly GCF_000821085.1). Taxonomy (GTDB): domain Bacteria; phylum Bacillota; class Bacilli; order Bacillales; family Cytobacillaceae; genus Bacillus_D. The sequence continues at coordinate 97,331 of NZ_CCXR01000002.1, read as the reverse complement.
CCGCCAGCCACGCTCTTCCGCCTAAGAAAAACCTCGTCTATTATGGACCTGAAATTGAAGAAGCGATAAGTGAAGTTGCGGTTGCAGTTGATGGGAAAACTCCACATTCAACAAGATGGCTAGCCCTGCAGCTTTTTGAAGGAAACCGTTTGGTTGCCGATTATTTGAATGAACTCATAAGTCCCGTGGAAATCCAGGCGATTGTTTCCGGACTTGAAACACGGCTGAAAGATAACCGAACTAGAGCTACCCTTCCTCAACTCATATTTGAGAAGAGAAGAGCAGTAATTGGGAAAATGGCGGCAGAGGCTGTCCGGAAAAACGAAGAAGTTGTCCCGTTATCTGAACGGGTTGACCGCATCGTAACGAACCGTTTCCTAGGGATGCCTATTTTCCTGCTGCTAATGTACGCAATGTTCATGCTGACTTTTGATTGGCTGGGATCACCGCTTTCTGATGGATTGGATGCGTTCTTCACCGGCCCGCTTGCTTCGTGGATGGATAAAGGGCTAACCGCCATTGGGGCATCCGGTTTCATTCATGATTTGGTCAACCAGGGACTGATTGCAGGAGTGGGTGGAGTCCTTGTATTCGTCCCACAAATATTCATTCTATTTTTCTTTATCTCGTTGCTCGAAGACTCCGGCTACATGGCCCGTGTCGCACTCGTCATGGATAGAATAATGGAATCAGTCGGCTTGAACGGAAAAGCTTTCATCCCGATGATGATCGGGTTCGGCTGCAATGTCCCGGGAATCATGGCGGCAAGGACGATTGAAACGCCAAGGGAAAGATTATTGACAATCCTTCTGACCCCGCTTATGTCATGCTCGGCAAGGCTGCCTGTCTATGCTTTGTTTGTAGGCGCCTTTTTCTCGGCCCATAGCGCCGGCATTGTTCTTAGCCTTTATGTAATAGGGATTATTGTAGCGCTCCTTTTAGCAAAATTGTTTTCAAAAACCATCCTGAAGTCCGAGGCATCCTTGTTTGTCATTGAATTGCCGCCTTACCGGCTTCCGCAATTCCAGGCGCTTTGGAGAAGCACTTGGGACAAGGGAAAAGGGTTCATCAAAAAAGCCGGGACGTTTATTTTCGCTGGGTCAGTCATTATTTGGCTCCTGTCTTACGCAGGGCCGGGTGGGCTGAAGGTTGATATGGATGACAGCTTTCTTGCCGCAATTGGCGGCCTGATAGCGCCGATTTTTGAACCGATTGGCTTTGGGACATGGCAGGCGGGCGCCTCCCTATTGACAGGATTCCTGGCAAAAGAAGTGATTGTCTCATCGATGAACATCATTTATTTTGCGCCAACTGAAGCCCAGCTACAGGGAATGATGACTGCCTATTTTACGCCGCTTGCGGCTTATAGCTTTATTACATTTATCTTGTTATACATTCCATGCCTTGCAACCGTGGCAACCATTTATAAGGAAACTGGCTCGAAAAAATGGACTGCCTTTTCAATGGCTTATGCCTTTGTAATTGCCTATATTCTCTGCCTAGTTATCTATCAGGGAGGAAAGTTGCTTGGACTCGTATAATTTTGGAAGGAGATGAACAACAATGGTTGTAAACCTTGTGTTGGGCGGAGCTATTTTCGGCTATGCCGGCTGGGCGCTTGTGCGATTCATTAATCGTTCAAAAAAGGGCAAATGCGCTGCATGTTCCATTGCCGACTCCTGTTCAAGCGGTACTTGCGGAACTTCCGAAAAATAGTGGTTAATTGAATGTTTTTTTGCAAAAACTGCTGCTTATTAACAGCAGTTTTTTTTATTAGGACGGAGTGCTTTTCATTTAAGATAATATTGTGTAAAATTACACTTAAGAAACAAGAAGGAAGGTTTTTCAGTGACCAGGGACGAGATTATTGAAATTGTTTCCGAAAAATTGCGTCTGATTCGGACAGAAGCGGGATATACGCAGGATAAAATGGCGGATATCATTGGGGTATCGAAAAAGACCCTTGTCCAGATTGAAAAGGGCAGGGTGCTGGCAGGATGGTCAACTGTTGTCGCAGTTTGCGCATTGTTCCGCGAAACAGAAACTGTCCAGTTCCTATTTGGGAATGAACCTCTCGAGGTGCTTGAAACGATTGCGAGAGAGGGAGTCGATTACAGACGCGGAAAGACGTTTGGCGGGAAAATCTGGTGGAAGGAAGTCAGGCGGAAGAATGGTTTTATTTTGCAGCAGAATATTCTCAGCAAGCATTTTCGTATCCTCGATGAGGAGCACTACCGGATTTACAGTTCTTTTGAGGAAGAAAACGCCAAGCATCGTTTTGCCGAACTGGCTGAAGGAAAATAAGCCGGAGCTTTGCCGGCTTATTTTGCAATCAGGACATGGCAAGGGGCGAGGCGGGCGACTTTCTCGGTGTTATTGCCGAGTAAAAAGCCTTTAATTCCCCCTTTTCCAGAACTGCCGATAATGATTAAGTCTGCCTCCACTTCCTCAGCATAGGCGGAGATGCTTTCTGCGGGATTGCCCTCAAGCACTTGAAAGCTTGCATTGATAGAATCGAGTTTTCTCCTTGCTTCAAAAAATATTTGTTCTACACTGTTGCTGATCAGGGATTGCGTGGAAGCTTCCGCTTGATTGAATCCGAGCGCTGCCGGAGGAGTCGGCATCCCTTCGATCATATAGCCATGAAGTGAAAGCGGAGTTTCGCCCGCCAGATCAACTCTCCTCGTTTCAATCCTTTCATCATAAACATTCACTACAGTCAACTGCGTTTGCTGCTCCTTTGCCATGGAGGCAGCAAGTGCCAGTGCCTTCTCGCTTCCCTCACTTCCATCATAGGCAAGAATGATATTCTGGAAGTTCTGCATAAATTCCCCTCCATTACTTGTAAAATTTTTTGCTAGTTTTCTTAAGATTCTGTCTCTTTTCTTTACCCCTTTAGTCGGATTCTTATTCGAATGTCCTCCAAATTCTACGGTTTTTTTTGAACACCCCCATAAACACATGTTTTTGGGCGAATTTTTATGTAAAAGGGAATAATGAGGTGATTTGCGGTGTCCACCCAAGTACATCCAACCATTAGGAAATGCCTTCAGCATCTCGAGATTATTGAGGCGAATGACAAGGTTAAGCAAATTGTTTATATGTATATGGAATCCCTTTATAAGGAACTGAATGCCCAAAAGGATGAAGAAAGTAACAATTCCGGGCTTTACGACTAAAAAGCAGACGATGAATCGGATGCTTTTTATTTTTTTGAAACAAATCATTTAAACCGCAGGGCCTGGCGATGGTGTAGAGATTTCCTTTGGCGGGTAAGGAAAAAGGAACTGCCAAATTACCAGGCAAGGAAGCTGCAATTGTTTGCTTTAAACAGGAGGACGTTATGAGAAAGCTTTTATTCAGTGGAATTTATCAAAATTGGAAAAAGTGGCATATGAACCAGATTATCATTCTTTTACTTTCCATTCTGGTTCTTGGCGTGCTTGGTTCATTTTTTTTCTTTTCAAAAAGCGCCGATCTTTCTACATTGAAAACCGAATTGAACCAAGCGACTGTTATATTCGATGTGCAAGGGGAAGTGGCCAGCAAGGTAACGGCAAATAGAAATGAAGGAACACCTATCAGTGCGATTCCAGACCATATGAAAAATGCCGTTGTCGCCATAGAGGACCACCGATTCTATGATCATAATGGGATTGACATCATTGGCATCAGCAGGGCGTTTTTCCGCAACTTAAAGGCAGGAGGAGTCGTTGAGGGCGGTAGTACAATCACCCAGCAGCTGACGAAGAATGCCATTCTCGATTCAGAAAAAACATATAACCGCAAAATTAAGGAAGCGATGTTAGCGAGAGAAATAGAGAAAAATTATTCCAAGGATGAAATCCTGCAGATGTATTTGAACACCATTTATTTTGGTGATGGCGCATGGGGAATCAACCGTGCGGCGAAAAAATATTTTGGCAAAGAAGTCAAGGAGCTGACAATCGGGGAATCAGCCCTGCTCGCGGGATTAATTAAAGCCCCATCAGCATTGAACCCCTATCAGCATCTCGAGAAAGCAATGAAGCGCCGTAATGTTGTGTTGGCCACGATGGAGAAACAAGGTTTCATTACAAAGGCGCAGGCGGACGAGGCGAAAGCTGAAAAAGTGGTCCTCGTTGATAAAAGTGAGGATCCTTTTAATGGCAAGTACCCTTATTATGTTGATGCAGTTCTCGAAGAAGCCATCAATCAATACGGATTTACCCAAGATGAGCTTTTGACCGGAGGTTATAAAATTTATACGGAACTTGATCCGAAAATGCAGGGAGCCGTTGAATCTACTTACCAAAATGACTCACTCTTTCCTCCGGGGAATGAACGGCCTGTCCAAAGCGGCGCAGTTCTGGTCGACGCTAAGTCCGGGGGAATAAGGGCGCTTGCAGGCGGGCGTGGGAAGCATGTATTCAGGGGTTATAACCGGGCTACCCAGCTAAAGGCTCAGCCGGGTTCATCGATCAAACCTATAGCCTCTTATGCCCCGGCACTTAAAGAAGGATGGAAGATCACCGACCTGGTTAAGGATGAAAAGATGAAGTTTGGTGATTATGAACCAAATAACTATAATGGCCAGTTTTCAGGCGACATTCCAATGTATGAGGCTCTGAAGGATTCGAAAAATGTCCCAGCTGTCTGGCTTTTGAACGAGCTAGGAATTGAGAAAGGGCTTGATTCGATTAAGCAGTTTGGCCTTCCTCTGGATAAAGAGGACAGAAACCTGGCAGTCGCGCTTGGCGGGCTTCATACTGGTGTATCCCCGAAAAATATGGCTGAGGCATTTTCGGTTTTTGCCAACAGAGGTGAGCGGAAGGATGCTCATACGATTATCAAAATTGAAGATGCAGCGGGCAATGTAGTCGCTGAAAGGAAAGAACAGAAAACAAACGTGACCACTCCGGAAGTCGCCGATATGATGAACACGATGCTCCTTGGGGTGGTGGAGCATGGGACAGGTAAAAGCGCCAAAATTGAAGGCAGGGAAATCGCCGGGAAAACTGGTTCCACCCAGGTGGATATTCCAGGGATCGACGGAGTCAAGGATCAATGGTTTGTCGGTTATACACCTGATTATGTCGGGGCTGTCTGGGTCGGCTATGATAAGACAGACGAAAAACACTATTTAACTACAACAAGCAGTGAAGGGGCTGCTGTCATATTTCAGCATTTTATGTCTGAGGCCCTTGAAGGGACAAAGCCTTCAAGCTTCAATGTCCAGCATATAGATGAATTGATTGAACAAAGGAAACGTGAAGAAGAAGCGAAGAATAGAAAAGATTTATGGAACGGACTAAATGAAGGGGCAAAAAAATGGGAAGATCGGGTCCAGAAAGAACGGGAGAAGTGGGAGAAGAAAATTAAAAACAAAGGAAAAGGGAAAGAGAAAGGGAAAGGGAAAGGAAAAGAAAAAGGGAAAAAGGACAAAGATTAGAAGGCAAGGCGGGCGAAAAGCCCGCTTTTTAATTTGCCGGAAAAAGAACTAAATGAAAAGACAGGGCCAGCGCCCTGTCTTTAAAATTTCGGCAGTATATAATTAATCAGGAACCAAAGGACTCCAAAAAAGATAATCAAGTATGCGGCATATTTGATGAATGTACTGCCAACACGTGAACTGTCGGAATGTTCTTCTTTCCTGACCTCGACATTACGTCTTTCATCCATTATTTACACCTCTTTTCCCTAGGCTATCCCAGCCAATTGATCACCAGATAAATGACGACAATCGCACCAATCAAAGTGAGAATCCCTCTGATCATTCCTGCACCACCTTAAATCTGAAAAGTTTCTGAAGTGTTAAGGAATCGCTTATGGCTTCTTCGTAATATTGACACTTCGGAATTGCAAATTTCCTGAATCCCATCAAGATGCTTCTGGACATTTTCGCCTTCTGCGATGATCTTTAAAGCAGTGCCTTTCTCAACAGTGAGCAGGAATGAAACCAGTTTTGTAAGATTGGCGGCATCAACCGCCCTGTTTTTGCAATATAGATAAGTAGAACCATTAAATTGCTTAGCTGCTTGGAAAATATCAAGCATTTTTTTCATGTGAAATTTATTGAGAATAATAACATTTGCAGACATGATTTCTTTCATCTTAATAATCTCCTTTTCAAATAATCCTATAGTTGACTTGTGCTACTTATTTACCCCCCATTCCGGGAATAAAACATCGGTGTTTGCGTCAGTCATAGGACTATAGCCTAATAAGTAGGCTGGTTTGCCAGTTTTCGGTTTTTTTGGGTATAGTAAATGATGTGCTGCGCCTGGATGGATTTTTGATAGAAAGGGGAAGAAAAATGCTGACCTTGATTAAGAATGGGGAGATTTATGCCCCGCATTATATTGGCAAAAAGGATATTTTGATTATTGACCAGAGAATTGGCTGTATTTCTGACAAAATTGAAGTGCCTGAGGAGAACTTTGCGCCTGTGACGGTCGTGGATGCGCAAGGTAAATACATTGTACCCGGCTTCATCGATGGCCATGTACATATTACTGGCGGAGGAGGCGAGGGCAGCTACCGGACCCGGACCCCGGAACTGCAGCTGACAGATGCCACGCTGGCCGGAGTGACAACCGTGATTGGGGTGCTCGGGACGGACGGAACGACGAGGACCATGACAAACCTGATTGCAAAGGCTCGTGGCCTAGATGAGGAAGGGATTACCTGTTATATCCACACAGGTTCCTATCAGGTACCATTAAAGACACTTACCGGCAAAATTGAGGATGATATTATTCTAGTCGACAAGATAATCGGAGCGGGGGAAGTGGCCATCGCCGATCACCGGTCTTCACAGCCAACGGCCGAAGAAATGGCAAAAATCGCTTCGGCCGCGAGGATTGGCGGGCTATTGTCGGGGAAAGCGGGAATTGTCAATGTGCATGTCGGTGACAGCTACGATCATTTAAAAGTACTTGAAGATGTGGTTGAAAAAACCGATATACCAATCAGGCAATTTCAGCCAACACATATTAATAGAAACCAGCATTTATTCGAGGCAGGGATTCGTTTTGCAAAAAAAGGCGGTTATGTTGATTTCACGACGAGTTCATCGCCGAAATTCTTTGATGAAGGGGAAGTGAAGTGCTCGGTCGGCCTTAGGAGAATGCTTGACCAGCATATCGATATCTCGCAGATAACCTTTACATCCGATGGCCAGGCAAGCCTGCCGGATTTCGACGAATTCGGAGAACTGCTCGGCTTGAAAATTGGCCGTGTCTCAACACTTTATGATGAAGTGCGTGATGCCATTATCCAGGAAGGCATCCCAATCGAAGTCGCCCTGCGGGTCATCACCCAAAACCCGGCGGCCATCCTCAAACTAAACAGGAAAGGCATGATCAGCCTGGGACGCGATGCTGACCTCGTCCTCCTCGACAAAGACAGCCTCACCATCAAAGACGTCTTCGCTATGGGGAAAATGATGGTCCAGGACGGCAAAGCCATTGTAAAAGGCACATTTTCATGATGCAGGGGACGTTTCCACAACTTCATTTGGGACTCGAATGAAGCGTTGGAACCGTCCCTTTGCTTCATTATTTTATCTGAAAATGTCTAAAATTTAGAATTGACAAAGGGCAAGTTCCAATGATAACCTTACAAAGTATAAAAAGGAAATTTAAAAAACAAATGAAAAGGAAGAAGGAGGGGCGCGACATGCTCAGGGTAATTGATAAATCTTATACAGCTGAATATGATCGGAAGTGCACCCTGCTCCTGTATTAGCTTGCGGCCGCCTGATACCAGGGATTGGCTGTGCCAGGCAGGCTGGTTGTGCTTCCACAAGATGCGCAACATGGTTTGTCTCTCAACTTAATTGGTGTTTTTGGGACATATCGCTTTGCTGCGGTATGTCCTTTTTGGTGTCTGCGGCTTTTTTACGGTGCAGTGTGCTTTTGTTAACAAAGGGGAGTTGGTTTAAGTATGTTCTCGGTTTTGAAAAAGTTAGGTTGGTTTTTTAAAGAAAATTGGAAGAGGTATACGGTTTCAATCATCCTGCTGGCATTCGCCGGGCTGATTGATATCCTGCCGCCGAAACTGATTGGGATGGCAATTGACGATATTCAGAGTGGGTCGATGGCAAAGGACATCATCGTTCGCTACGTCATGATCCTTGCGGCTGTCACTATTGTTTCCTATACGGTTACGTACATTTGGCATTACAAGCTTTTCGGAGGTGCGTTCCTTGTTGAACGGAAGCTGAGAAGCAGATTTATGGACCATCTCCTGAAGATGGCGCCGCCTTTTTTTGAAAAAAACAGGACTGGCGATTTAATGGCAAGGGCAACAAACGATATAAAGGCGATTTCGATGACGGCAGGGTTCGGTATTCTGACTCTTGTTGACTCAACCGTCTGGATGCTGACCATCCTGCTTACAATGGGGATTACCATCAGCTGGAAGCTTACACTAGTGGCGATTCTTCCGCTGCCGGTCATGGCTGTCATGATGAACGTGTACGGCAAAAAAATCCACGGCAGTTTCATGAAGGCCCAGGATGCGTTCGGAGACCTAAACGACCGTGTTCTAGAATCGGTGGCAGGCGTGCGCGTTATCCGTTCGTATGTCCAGGAAGAAGAAGAAAAGAAAACATTCCACAAGCTTACAGAGGGTCTTTTTGAGAAAAACCTTGCTGTGGCGAAAATAGACTCGCTCTTCCAGCCGACAATCAAAATCCTTGTCGGAGTCAGTTATATGATCGGGCTGGGCTTTGGAGCAAAGCTGGTTTTCAGCCAGCAGATTACGCTCGGTGAGCTCGTTTCCTTCAATGTATACCTTGGCATGCTCATCTGGCCGATGTTCGCGGTTGGAGAAATGATCAACATCATGCAGCGAGGGAACGCTTCGCTGGACAGGGTGCAGGAAATCCTTTCTTACAAGGAAGATGTCAAGAACAATGAGAACCCAATTGTGGTGAAATCTCCTAACCAAATTGACTTTAAAGAGGTGGCGTTCCGCTACCCAAGCTCGAAGCAGGATAATCTGTCGGGGATTAACGTGTCACTGAAACAAGGAGAAACGCTTGGTATCGTCGGCAAGACCGGCAGCGGCAAAACAACAATCATCAAGCAGTTGCTTCGTGAGTACCCGGCTGGCACGGGAACGCTTGCTATCTCGGATGTCCCGATTGAAAACCAGCCGCTCGAAGAAGTGCGAAGCTGGATTGGCTATGTGCCACAAGACCATGTCCTTTTTTCAAGAAGTATCCGTGAAAATATTCTTTTCGGCAATCGCGATGCTGGTGAGAAGGAGCTTGAGCGGGCGATTGATTCTGCCGCATTCCGGAAGGATCTCCGCAATCTGCCAGAAGGGCTTGAAACTATGGTCGGTGAGAAAGGTGTCTCCTTATCTGGCGGGCAAAAACAACGGATTTCGATAGCCAGGGCACTGATCAAGGACCCAGAAATCCTGATTCTCGACGATTCCTTGTCGGCAGTCGATGCGAAAACGGAACAAAGAATCATTGAAAACATCCGGACTGATCGCGCAGGCAAAACAACGGTCATTACCACACACCGGATGTCGGCTGTCATGCATGCGGAACGGATCATTGTCCTCGATGATGGAAAAATCATCGAACAGGGAACACATGAAGAACTGATGGCCAAAGGCGGCTGGTACAAGGAACAATTTGAACGCCAGCAAGTGGAAAATGCAGTAGAGGAGGGAGTGTCCATATGACGACGGGCAAACGTTTAGTCCAATACGCACTCCAATTTAAGATGATTATCGTAGCTGCCCTGGCAATGCTGACCATTTCGGCAGCCGCGGACCTAGCCGGACCGTTCATCGCGAAACGGGTGATCGATGTCCATATCCTCGGAATCGAGTCAACTTGGCATGAAACTGACAAGGGAAAGGGCACGGTCGAATTCCAGGGTAAATATTATAAGCGGGATCGTTATTTTGCAAATGGTGAAAGAAAAGGGAAGCCGGTGCGCATTCTTCAGGCGGGAACGAAGTTTGTCATGGCTGACGAGCCAGTAAAGACTGATGGAAAACGGAGCTATGAAAATGGCGTTTTAACGATTTCAAAGAATGGCTCCAGTGAAACCGTTCCAGCCACGCTTCTTTCGGCAAAAGAAGTCATGAAATTCTCAGCACCGGAACTGCCCTGGATATACAAGCTGCTTGGAGCTTATCTTGGCCTCTTGGTGATTTCGGGATTTTTCCAGTATTGGCAGCGCTATATGCTGCAAAAGTCGGCCAACCGCATCATCCAGAAAATGCGCGAGGACGTTTTCAGCCATATCCAAAAGCTTCCGGTCCGCTTTTTTGACAATTTGCCTGCCGGAAAGGTTGTCGCAAGGATTACGAATGATACGGAAGCTATCCGCGAGCTGTATGTTACGGTGCTGTCAACATTTTTTACAAGTGCCATTTATATTGCCGGCATTTATGTTGCGCTTTTCATTCTAAGCCCGAAAATGGCAGCCCTCTGCCTTCTGCTGCTGCCAATCCTCTATGTATGGATTTTGTTTTATCGGAAGTTCGCATCAAAGTACAACCATATTATCAGGTCGCGTAACAGTGAAATAAATGCCATGGTCAATGAGTCCATCCAGGGGATGAATGTCATCCAGGCGTTCGGCAGGGAAAAGGAATCAAAAGGTGATTTTGAAAAACTGAATATCGACCATTTCCAAACCCAAAACAAATTGTTGAATCTCAATTCATTGACGTCGCACAATCTTGTCAATGTACTCAGGAATATCGTCTTTGTTGCTTTCATTTGGTATTTCGGCGGCGAGGCCCTCACAGCGTCCACAGCGATTTCCCTTGGGGTGCTGTACGCATTTGTTGATTATATCAACAGATTGTTCGAACCTGTTGTCGGGGTTGTCAACCAGCTTGCCAACCTTGAGCAGGCGCTTGTTGCCGGTGAGCGGGTGTTCAAGCTACTCGATGAACCACTTGAGGAAGACAGCGGTGCGGATGTACCTTCCTACAAAGGCCATGTCCGTTTCAATGAGGTATCTTTTGCTTATAAAAACGAGGATTGGGTCTTGAAAAACATCGACTTTGACGCTCGCCCCGGTGAAACGGTCGCTCTTGTCGGGCATACCGGTTCCGGCAAAAGCTCAATCATGAATTTGCTTTTCAGGTTTTACGATTGCCAAAAAGGCTCGATTACGGTTGACGGCGTCGATGTCAAAAGACTTACCCGCCATGCCCTCCGCCGCCACATGGGAATCGTTCTTCAAGATCCGTATCTGTTTACCGGGACGATCGCATCGAATGTCAGTCTCGGCGATCCGTCAATTTCGAGGGAGCGGGTTGAGCAGGCGCTTCGGGATGTCGGGGCGGAAGCCATATTCAAAAACCTGGAGAATGGTTATGATGACCCGGTTACCGAAAAAGGCGCCACGTTCTCGAGCGGGCAGCGCCAGTTGATTTCTTTTGCCCGTGCGCTCGCATTTGATCCGGCCATTCTTATTCTTGATGAGGCTACGTCAAGCATCGACAGCGAGACAGAAGCCGTCATCCAGGAGGCGATGGAGGTCTTGAAAAAGGGAAGAACGACCTTCATCATCGCCCACAGGCTGTCGACCATCCGCAACGCCGACCAGATTCTCGTCCTTGATAAGGGACAGATTGTAGAAAAAGGCAACCATGATGAATTAATGGAACTGAAAGGCCGCTATTTCCAGATGTACCAGCTGCAGCTCGGTAAAGGGAATTTGGCGGGATAAACGAAAACGCCTGGAGATGGCTCCAGGCGTTTTCATAGTTTATACAAGTAGACAATCCATCTCATTAGCCTATCCTTATTAATATGTAAGCGCAGCCCGGCAATGAAGGAACTCATCACTTTCCAGCTGCCTGAATGCGAAGTCGGCGGTATCGAAGATGGAGATGGAAGAAGGATTTACCGGCAGCATATCCCGGCCGACCCTGTATGTGCCAATTCGTTCGCCAACCGGCAGGTAAGTCGGGCAGACCGCAATCCAATCGAGGGCGGACTCTTTAAGGAGCAGCCATGCTTTCAAATGTTCCTCCGCATCCTTTGTCGTCGTCCGCCGCGACTCGGCTGACTGGAATCGGTAAAGCTCGGGCTCGGTTCGTGCCTGAGTGATGCCTGCCGTGCTGATGATGAGAATCCGGCTGATGCCATTTTCATTCATTGCGTTGATCATATGCCGGATTGAGCCGGATAGTGTGGTGCCGCCGCCAGTATTCAGGGCGCTTATCACAGCATCGCAGCCGGCCATCGCGGAGCGAACGTCGTGTTCGTCTGTCGCGTCTCCTAGAAAAACTTTCAGGCTTGGGTGATGCCGCTCCAATTCTTTAGGATTCCTTACGAGCGCCTGAACCTTATAACCAGCCTTTAGACAATTTTCAAGGATGATTGAGCCGACTCTACCGGTAGCGCCGAACAAACAAATTTTCATCAAATGTTCACCTTTCTGTCACGGAAGTGTGATATTTCCCCGCTTTGTTCATGATATTTTAAAAATGGAATGTATCATGAATCACAGGGGTGTTGGGGATGTTTTCCGTTACGCTTACGATTGGCAGCGTCATGATTTTAGTTTATTTTATCGGATACATTGTGGCAAAGCCATAACCTGCGGAGCAATTCTGCAGGTTTTTATTTTGAAAGCTTTAGAAAATCAGCAACATCCTTCACGCAAAGCCGCAATCCTTTTTCCCAAAACTGTTCACTCGTTATATCTTCGCCGGTATGCTTCTTTACTAAATCCTCAACATCCATCCTGCCAGAATCGCGCAGCAGATTCATATAGTCCAGTTCGAATGATTTTCCTCTTTCTTTCCAAATTCCATAGAGGCTGATCGAAAACAAATATCCGAATGTGTAAGGAAAGTTGTAGTACGGTGATTTCGTCAAATAATAATGAGGAGTCCAAATCCACGACCTAACCGATGGGCTGGCAAGGGAACCTTGATAGGCTTCCTCTATGGCGTCCGCCATCAAGTTGTTCAGCCGTGGGGCAGGTACAAAACCGTCCGCTCTTTCCTCATAAAATCGCTTTTCAAACAAGAACCGTGAATGGATATTCATAAAATTCATCACACTGCGTTTCAGTTTTTCGTCGAGGAGAAACAGTTTTTCTTTCGCATCTGCTGCCTTATCCAATGCCCCGTCAATGATGAGTAATTCCGAAAACGTCGAGGCGGTTTCGGCGATGCACAACGGATAATATCGGTGAAGAGGATGGACCGGCCTCATCGCATGGTTATGAAAGGCGTGTCCGAGCTCATGGGCAAGTGCCAGCATATTCGGCATTCTTCCGCCAAATGTCAGGAAGATCCGCGATTCCCCTGATTGAGGAAACCCGGCGCAAAAGGCATGGCCCGCTTTACCGGGACGATCCTCCGCTTCAATCCATCCTTCTTGAAAAGCATTTCGGGCAAAGGATTCCATTTCAGGGCCGAATCGGCCAAAGTGCTTCAGAATGAAATCAGCGGCTTCATCATACGAAAATATACTTTCAGTTGATCCAAGCGGCGCCCAAAAGTTAAAGGCATCCAGTTTCCCACTGCCAAGGAGGCGGGCCTTCTCGTTCAAATATGCGGTGAATGCCGGCTTGGAACGGCTGACAGCGAACCACATTGCTTCCAGTGTTGCAGGAGAAAGCCGGTTGTCCAGAAGTGCAGGATCGAGCGTGCTGTTAATGCCTTGCATTTTGTTTAGCTGGAGACGGAATCCGGCAAGATGATTGATTGTCTTTGCAAAAAGATCCTCTTTTTTCCGGCAGGCGGCTTCCAAAGCTTCGTGGGCTTCCTTCCGTACCGATTCATCCGGATGCGCCCGAAAGTTGATTGCCTGTCCGACTGAATAGTCTTTTTTGCCAATCGTGATCTTCATGCCGGAGGAAAGCTGCTGATAAAATTGCCCCCAGGCAAGGTAGCCGTCTGGGCTTAAAGCCGCGGCTACCTGTTCTACCCGATCCCCAAGCAGATTTCCTGCCTGATTGCGCCACTCATTCAAAAGAAAATGATGAATCTTCAATTTCTCTGAACTCATGAGCCGATCCCACACGACTTGCGGAATTTTAGCCATTCTTAGCTGGACTTTTTGCAGGATTGACTCATACCTGCTGTTGACGGCAGCAATTTTCCCCTGAACGTCTAGAGCACCATGGTCTTTTGGATTTTGGGCAATGAGGCAGGCGGCAAAAGAGGAGGCTTGGGAAATGCCTGGCTTTATATCTGTCAATGATTCTATCATTTTTGCAAGGATTTCCGGGGCAGTGTCGATAGTGGATAAGCAAGTTGCCTTGTTGTTTTCCAGTATACTCATTCCGTTTTCCAGATTTTTAAGGTGTTCCTCTAATGCAATTGATCGACTCCCACCGGGAAATATCACTTCCAAATCCCAATTCTGCCGGTACTGGTTTAGTGGCATGAAGCGTTCCTCCTGGCGTATTTCTATAACGAACATATATTCCTATCATCGCCTAAAGAGGAATATTTTGCAAAGGAAAGCCGTATGGTATTCTTAAAAAAAGAGTAAGTCAGACGGGGAGACGAAGTTGATGAATATTATAATTCGACAGGAAAAGACCGAAGATTATAAAGCAGTGGAAGCAGTTGTCCGACAAGCCTTTGCCAATGTTGAAATCAGTGATCAAACGGAACACCAACTTGTTGCCCGTCTTAGGGATTCAGATGCATACATCCCGGAATTATCGCTTGTCGCGTTCATTGGAGTGGAAGTGGTTGGCCACATCATGTTTTCAAAAGCAATCATCGGACAGTCGGAGACGCTGGCGCTTGCGCCTGTATCCGTTTTGCCGGAATACCAGAATAAAGGAATTGGCACTGCTCTGATAACCGAAGGCCTCGACCGGGCGAAAGCACTCGGATTTGCATCTGCCATTGTCCTCGGCCACCCGGGGTATTACCCGAAATTCGGCTTTAAAAAGGCATCGTTATGGGGAATCAAGGCGCCATGGGACGTACCCGATGAAGTGTTCATGGCAATCGAATTGAAGCCAGAAAGCCTAAAGGGTGTTTCAGGGATTTTCAGCTATTCAAGCGAGTTTTAAATATCATGAAAAAGAGGCCGGGGTATGGACCCCGGCCTTTTAGCAAAAATAAGGCAAGATTATCTATTACTTCTTGCTGATGATTTTATCAATAATCCCATATTCGAGTGCTTCCTGGGCGCTCATGAAATAATCCCTGTCTGTATCCTTCGCGATTTTCTCCACCGGCTGCCCGGTCCGCTCGGCGATGATTAGATTGACATGCTCACGGAGCTTCAGAATCCTTCGGGCTGAAATCTCAATTTCCGTCGCCTGCCCGCGGGCGCCTCCCAAAGGCTGGTGGATCATAATCTCACTGTTTGGCAACGCATACCGTTTCCCTTTTGTGCCGGCAAGCAAAAGCATCGCGCCGAATGACGCGGCCATCCCGATACAAATCGTGCTGATTTCCGGTTTAATCAACTGCATAGTGTCAAAAATGGCAAACCCGGCTGTCGTTGAGCCTCCGGGACTGTTAATGTAAATGGAAATGTCCTTTTCCGGATTATCCGCCTCCAGGAACAGGAGCTGGGCGATTACGCTGTTCGCCACATGGTCGTTAATCTCGTCGCCGATCATGACGATGCGGTCCTTCAGCAGCCGCGAATATATATCGTAGGAGCGCTCACCGAGATTAGACTGTTCAATCACATATGGAACTGTCGCCAAAAGAAATTCCTCCCTTATTAAGCTGCCATGCAGCCATAGCCAAGAGGGGTGCGGGTTTGACTCGAAAGGGCCATCCTTGGTGCCTCCGCCAGTGAAGGGATGTTCGGGATGTTTGCGATTAATCCGGACGGGTCTTCTTCCCGCAGTGCCCTGTCGATGAGCCCGGACAGCAGTTCCCGGTCTTCCTCCTGCCATTGTGAATCAACCGTGTGGAGGCGGCGTTCGTGATTCAAACGCCCTTTTGCCCGGTGAAGAAGCGATTTTACCGCGGTTTCCGTCATCGACATCAGCCCGGCAATTTCCTTTGCTTGATAGTTGAATCCTTCTTTCAAAAGAAAAATCACTGCCTGCTTTGGTGTCGTTCTCTCGAGTAAAAGCTTCACGGCGTCAAGCCTGCCTTCAACTGAAGAAGAATCCCGCGAGGCTGTTTCCTCGGACACACCAGGAAGCTCGCGCTTTGCTTTCCGGGCTGTGTCAATCCAATGATGATAGGCGATTTTTTTCAAAAGTGCCGGGCTTACGTCCCGGGGAGCATAGTTCTCCAACCCCTTCAGGAGCGCGGACTGGAATAAATCGTCGGAATCCCACTTGTTTTTGGCAAGGAACCGGCAGTATTTTTGCAAGGAATCAAAGTACAGTTGCAGAGATCCCAGCACTTGCTTCTCAGCCTTCTTCAAGGCGGCAGGTCTTTTGCTGGCGGCCATTCATTGTCACTCCTTTTCACCACTCTGCCCCTATAACGTCGGAGTCGAATGGAAAGATACGGGCAAAGTTCGATTAATTTAATTTATTTTAGCATGGATGGCAGTGACAG
Organism: Bacillus sp. B-jedd; assembly: GCF_000821085.1. GTDB lineage: Bacteria > Bacillota > Bacilli > Bacillales > Cytobacillaceae > Bacillus_D. The sequence goes on along the minus strand of NZ_CCXR01000002.1, from coordinate 80,852 downwards.
CCTAAATTCAGGAGTATTGCCACACGGCTTCTTGCTGGCCATTTTTGCAAAAAGGGCCTTTAAAACAGGCTTGCTTTATAAAATTAGGGGAAAATGAACTAAGAATGAGGAGGAAGCACGGCCGGAAAAGGCTGTATTCCTGTCAAAATAAAACCGCTTCGGAATGGCGGTGAAAATCGGGAGGGAACGATGGACTACCGGATTGAAAGGGATACGTTAGGTGAAGTGAAGGTTCCGGCGGATAAGTTCTGGGGGGCGCAAACACAGCGAAGCCTCGAAAATTTCAAGATCAGCACGGAAAAAATGCCGATTGATCTGATTTACAGTCTTGTGACCGTCAAGCTTTCCGCTGCGGTCGCCAACAATGCATTGGGAAAGCTTTCGGATGAAAAGAAGGATGCGATTATCCACGTTTGCGCGGAAATCCTTGAAGGAAAATATGACGGCCACTTCCCGCTCGCTGTCTGGCAGACCGGGAGCGGCACGCAGTCTAACATGAATGTGAATGAAGTGATCGCCAACCGGGCCAATGCGCTGCTGGAAGGGGAGGGAAGCGGCACAAGAATACATCCGAATGACGATGTTAATATGTCGCAGAGTTCCAATGACACTTTCCCGACCGCAATGCACATCGCCGCATACGGGAAGGTTGTGTCTGCGCTGCTGCCCGCGCTTGAAGAACTGACAGAGACTTTCCGTCAAAAGGAGAGCGATTACGAAAAGCTCATTAAAATTGGCCGGACCCATCTTCAGGATGCAACCCCGCTTACGTTCGGACAGGAAATCAGCGGCTGGCGCACGATGCTTGAAAAAAGCGGTGAAATGATCAGGGAATCAAGTAAAAGGATGCTTGACCTGGCGATTGGGGGGACTGCAGTTGGTACCGGCATTAATGCCGACCCTCAATTTGGCGATATGGCAGCTGAAGTGATTTCCAGCGTTACCGGCCATCCGTTCCGTTCATCGGCCAACAAGTTCCACGCGCTTACAAGCCATGATGAAATGGTTTATGTTCACGGAGCTTTGAAGGCGCTTGCGGCGGACTTGATGAAAATCGCCAATGATGTGCGCTGGCTGGCGAGCGGCCCAAGGAGCGGAATCGGCGAAATTATGATACCCGCCAATGAGCCGGGAAGCTCGATCATGCCGGGCAAAGTTAATCCGACTCAAAGCGAGGCATTGACAATGGCAGTATGCCAGGTGTTCGGAAATGACGCGTCAATCGCCTTCGCGGCAAGCCAGGGAAATTTCGAATTGAACGTCTTCAAGCCGGTCATCATCCACAATTTCCTTCAGTCGGTGAGACTGCTTGCCGATGGGATGAATTCATTCAACCGGAACTGCGCGGTAGGCATTACAGCGAACGAAACCGCCATCCAGGCACAAATGGAGCGCTCACTCATGCTCGTTACCGCGCTCAATCCGCATATCGGCTATGAAAAAGCGGCCCAAATCGCTAAGCTCGCCTTCAATGAGAATTTGAGTTTAAAGGAAGCAGCAGTCCGATCCGGGTCCCTGACAGAGCAGGAATTCGATGAATGGGTGAAGCCAGAGAATATGGTTTAAGTGGAGGGCAGGCTCGGCTTACTGGAGGGCATCGATTGAATTGTAAAGCGGTTCTAATGCAAAATGCCCCCTCGGATATGAGAAGGCATCTTGTCTGATGGCTGGGCTGGCCGGATTTGCACCGGCGCGCCTGGTTTCGCTAGGAAGCCAGGCTCTGGAACCCAATGGTTGGAATGAAAGAGGCTTTTTTGGCTTCTTGGCGCCTGTACATGAATAAAACTTCGTTTGCGGTCCCCAATAAACGGCCTTGTCGCCCGTATGCGGAATCAACTCCGATTGCGGTCGCCAATAGACATTCTTGACGCCCGTACGCGGAAACAAAATAGTATGCGGTCGCCAATGAGCATTCTTGTCGCCCGTATGCGGAATCAACTCCGATTGCGGTCGCCAATAGACATTCTTGACGCCCGTACGCGGAAACAAAATAGTATGCGGTCGCCAACAAGCGGTCTTGTCGCCCGTACGAAGAAAAACCCTAGTTTGCGGTCGCCAATAAGCGGCCTTGGCAGCCGTACGCGTAAACAACGTGGTTTGCGGTCGTCAATAAGCACAAGTAGATTAAAAAACCAGTGCCGTGCCGCCAATACATTACTAGTTTGAACAACAGCCAAGACATTATTCGTAAAACCGAAGGCAAATTTTGCATAAAAAAACTTGCCAGACAAAAACTAAAGGAAAAGGGAGGGGATTAGCATGGGCGTCTGCCCAGTCTGCAACGGCTTGAAAAAACTTGAACTTAATTGCGTCGATTGCAATGGCCTCATGGAAGAAAAAGGACGTTACCAGGACTATTTCGACGACTACAGCCCCTATATGCCCATCGACCAAATGAAACTCGAAGACGGCATACCAAGCGACTTACAGAACCACCAGTGTCCCCACCTTTACCGCTGCACATCATGCGGCACTGACTGCGTCATCCTCGTAAAAGAATAACCCTTCACAAGAGCCTTTTTGCAAAATGAACCTTGGATTACGCATCCCGGAAATTTGGCTCAAGCGCAGAGTATACCCCCTGTAAGAGACCCAATTTTGCCGATAACCGTTTTTACACAGCATAAAAAGAGCGCCTGCCCGCATGGGGAGCGCTCTTTTTGATCATATGATTTTTACTTATCTCCGACAGGGCGGATACGCTGTTCTGTTTCGACATCGAAGAAATGGACTTTGTTCATGTCAAAAGCAAGCTCTAGCTTGTCGTTTGGATGAATGTCGGAGCGGGAATCGATCCTCGCCACAAAATCCTGGCCAGCCAAGCTTGAGTATACCATCGTTTCCGCGCCAGTCAATTCAGCAACATCAACAGTCGCATTGATTTTAGAACCGGAAGAGGCGTCAATGAAAACTGGCTCATCATGGATGTCCTCAGGACGGACGCCAAGGATGACCGGCTTGCCGACATAACCTTGCTCGCGAAGGAATTTCATTTTGCCTTCAGGAACGGCAATTGAAACGTCCCCGGCAACGAATTTGTCTCCTTCCAGTGAACCGCGGAAGAAGTTCATTGCAGGCGATCCGATAAAGCCGCCAACGAACACGTTTTCAGGCTTTTCGTAAACTTCTTTAGGAGTACCGACCTGCTGGATGATGCCGTCTTTCATGACGACGAGGCGGGTTGCCATTGTCATCGCTTCAGTCTGGTCGTGCGTTACATAAATAGTTGTTGTGTCAAGGCGGCGGTGCAGCTTGGCAATTTCAGCACGCATCTGGACACGGAGCTTTGCATCAAGGTTGGAGAGCGGCTCGTCCATCAAGAAAACCTTCGCATCACGGACGATAGCGCGGCCCAAGGCAACACGCTGGCGCTGACCACCGGAAAGTGCTTTTGGTTTACGATCCAGGTATGTTTCAAGACCAAGGATTTTTGCAGCATCCTTCACCTTTTTATCGATTTCAGCTTTAGGAACCTTACGGAGCTTCAGGCCGAATGCCATGTTGTCATAAACAGTCATGTGCGGATAAAGCGCATAGTTCTGGAAAACCATCGCAATGTCGCGGTCTTTCGGAGCGACATCATTAACCCGTTTGCCATCAATATAGAAATCGCCTTTAGAAATTTCTTCAAGGCCGGCAATCATACGAAGTGTAGTGGACTTACCGCAGCCGGATGGACCGACAAACACGATAAATTCTTTATCCTGGATATGCAGATTAAAATCTTCAACTGCAGTCACTTTATTATCATAAACCTTGTAAATATGATCCAACTTCAACTCAGCCATTAAAACAACCTCCAAATAAAAAATCTTTATAAACCAAGTCTACTGAAAACCTTTCCAAAACGATATAGACACCCTGCACAAAACTGAACGATTAAAATTTGGGCACACTGCATGGAAAGGCTTCCAAACTGAAGCAGGAGTTGCTATCAAATGTGTAAAGAAGGGGGAGGATGACTAGTATTCTTGGAGGAAAAGTAGTGAAGAAACATGATGATGACTTGTTAAATTAACTGAAACATTGGCCAATTGACTAGTGAAAACTTACTAGATTTTTGTTTTTATATAGTAGGGGTCTGGCCCCTACTATATAAAAGTAGTACTAACTAGTAATTTTTTATTCTTAAAAAGCTAAAATCACTAGTGAAAATCAACTATTTTGTTGGGATTCAAAAATAGTGATGCTCATACCCCCTACTAAAAAATAGTTATTTAACCAGTAAAGTGCCCCAGGCAGACTAGTCCCGGTAAAACATATAAGGTTAAAAGTCTTTGAAGCAGTACACAAATCAAACTAGTCGTAACAAAAACATAAAGTGTTAAAAAACCAATCGGTTCATCCACATAATAAAAGCCGCAACCTCAGTTGCGGCAACTTATTCATTCTTGATTTCGATTTTTTTCATAAAGGAGACAGGCCAGATAGACAGTGAATGCAGAGTGGAAATCTTTCAGGCTGACGCCTGTCTTATCCGTGAATTTATCGACCCGATACTGGAGTGTGTTCCGGTGGATAAACAGTTTTTTTGCGGCCAGGCTCGCATTGGAGCCGTTCTCAAGGAAACCTTTCACGGTTGTATACATTTCGTCGTCGCTTCTGAACGCGTCGGCGAATTCGCTGTTGAGCGCATCGGCAAGCGGATCTGGCAGCATCGATGCTACGTAGGCAGGGAACACCTTTTCAAATGAATAAAAGCCGTTCGGATCGATGTGTTTTTTGCCAAAATCAAAATATCCCCGCTCCATGAAAAAGTGATCCGGAAGGGTTTCAGCAACCGGAAGTTGCCTGCCGATATAGGCAGCTGTTTTTACAAAAAAATCGCTTTCCAACGCACCGGATAATGATGCCAAGTCCTGTTCATCCAGCGAAAGGTTCCCTCTTTCAACCACTACCGCTCTATCATGACTTTCCCAAAAGACAATGATATCTTCTGGAAAAAAGCCTTTCAACGCGGTCTCCAGTCCTTCCCGTTCATCATTTTCACCATAAAACTGAAACTGGATGATTCGGGCGGAAGTTCCTTCTGCGCCGGAAGGCAACGAACCTCTTCCGAAAAGGTAATCTTTCCATTGCTGCAAAGCTGGCGCAATAGTTTCAGCCGGTGTTTCCACCCGTGTGAACAGTGAAGCCAGCAACTCCACTTCCTTTTCGCTAATCGACGCGGCCGGGATGGTGATCCACTCGGTTCGAGTTTCATTTTGAAAAATATACTGTTTTTTATCTTCAAGCTCTGGCAAATGATCCGAAAGGTGAGCTTCCGGATATAGCTTTAATAGGTTTGTGAACATGCATGTAACTCCCATTTTGAAAGTCGTTTACCATTATTATAGCAGTGAACCTCTTACTTGGAAAAAGCATTAACGGTCATACACGTGGAAAAGCATGAGTTCGTGGACCTGGGCTTCAAGGGACTTCCTGTCTGTCTCCTCAGGCGGGTTCTCCGCCCATTCAATTTTTCCATCCTGCAGATAACGGCCGGTGCGTCTTGATTTTTTGAAATAGAATGAAAACTGCCAGCCGGGAATGGCCTCGTTTTCATATAAAGGCTTAAATTGAAAATGTGTAAGCAATAGTATCCCCCCGCTTTATTCCACTATTAACGGCAGTAAGACCCCTATCCCAAGAGTAACGATAAAGATCAAAATGCCCATATAGATCCTTTGGCTAACCTAACCATCAATGGGGGATAAGGCCTCATTGATGGTTAGGTTCACTTTATTGTACCTTATAGTAAGAGGCGGGACGAGCACTTACTATAATGAAAAGCCAATCACCCGAAACAGAAGGGCAATAAGCCAGACAAAGGCCGAAACGGCAAAAACCAGGGAAACAAGCATTCTGATTGGCCATGCCTTCCAGCTGGCCCTGAGGCCGGGCAGTCCTTGCAACAGGAAGCTGGCTAAAAAGACAGCGAAAGGGAGCCAATCCAAGTATGATTTACGGTGGGAGCCATCGAGCGCATTGGAAATACCGATGGAAAAAAAGTAGAAGAACGCAATGGCGTGGACAGCACAAGCAAACAGGAATAGCAGCAATGTCCGCTTTTTCGAAAACATGATTAAAACCCCTTAACATGTATTTACTTGCAAAATATGTTCAGAACTAAACTTCGGTTAGCGAAAACCTCCCATTTTTCCGATATAATATAAATTACCATACGAAAGAAAGAAGGGTTCCTTTTGTTGCAAAAAGCGAATGACCTTTTGAAAGAATATTTCGGTTACACGTCCTTTCGGGAAGGGCAGGAACGGGCGATTTCCGCTGTCCTTCAAGGAGAAAATACACTATGTGTCATGCCGACAGGCGGAGGGAAGTCGGTCTGTTACCAGATTCCGGCCCTGATGCTGCCCGGCACTACGGTTGTCGTTTCCCCGCTCATTTCCTTGATGAAGGACCAGGTGGACACACTCGTCCAATTAGGGATCGATGCAACTTACATTAACAGTTCTTTAACGAGCCAGGAAGCATCCCAAAGGATGGAGGATGCCATCGCCGGGAGGTACAAGCTTCTTTACATTGCACCGGAACGCCTTGAGTCCCATTATTTTACTGACCAGCTTGGCAAAATAAACATCCCCCTCATCGCGGTGGATGAAGCGCACTGTATTTCACAGTGGGGCCACGATTTTCGCCCCAGCTACCGACATATAGCAAAAATGGCAGACGGCCTTGGCAATAAGCCGGTCATGCTTGCCTTGACAGCCACTGCCACCCCGTTGGTAAGGGATGATATTTGCCGTTCACTCGGTATAGAAATCGGGAATGAGATTGTCACAGGCTTTGAAAGGGAGAATCTTTCCTTTTCCGTCATTAAGGGCCAGGACCGCGGCAAGTTCCTGAAGCAATTTTTGCAGCAAAATGAAAGTGAAACAGGGATTATTTATGCTGCCACAAGGAAAACGGTCGATCAGCTGTATGAAAGCCTGAAAAAAGGCGGCATTCCGGTATCCCGCTACCACGCCGGGATGAGCGACGCCGACAGATACAGCGAGCAGGAACGCTTCCTCAGGGATGAGTCGGCCGTCATGGTCGCGACCTCCGCGTTTGGAATGGGAATCGATAAAAGCAACATTCGCTATGTGGTCCATTATCAGCTTCCAAGGAATATGGAGAGCTATTACCAGGAAGCGGGCCGCGCGGGGAGGGATGGGCTTCCGAGCTCCTGTGTTGTTCTCTATTCCCCGCAGGATATACAGGTCCAGCGCTTTCTGATTGAACAATCAATCGAACGTGACAGGGCTGCTTCCGAACTTGAGAAGCTGCAGGGAATGGCCGATTATTGCCATACGGAAAGCTGCCTCCAGGAATACATTCTTCGCTATTTCGGCGAAACGGACACCGAACCGTGCGGCCGCTGCGGCAATTGCACGGATACGCGGGAAAGCGAGGATGTCACGAAAGAAGCGCAAATGGTACTATCATGCATCATCCGGATGGGGCAGCGTTTTGGGAAAGCCATGACGGCCCAGGTGCTGACCGGCTCGCAAAATAAAAAGCTGATCGAATTCGGCTTTGATAAGCTGTCCACATACGGAATCATGGAAAACTGGTCCGCCAAGGATGCCGGGAGTTTAATAGAGTTTTTGATTTCCGAAGACATGATTGGTGTCGAGCACGGAACCTTTCCAACAATCTACGTTTCTGCAAAAGGCAGGGAAGTCCTGAAAGGGCAGCTCCAGGTTTTCAGGAAGACAGCCATAAAGACCGCCGAAATTTCCACGAAGGACCCTCTTTTCGAAGAGCTGCGCAGTTTACGGAAACTGCTTGCCGATGAAGCGAATGTCCCGCCTTTCGTCATCTTCTCGGATGCGGCCTTAAAGGATATGTGCCTGAAATTGCCGCAATCGGAAGATGAGTTCCTCGAAGTCAGCGGTGTTGGTGCGGCGAAGCTGGAGAAATTCGGGGCCGATTTTATCGGGGCGATAAAGAAATTCATCGAGGAAAATCCGGACCGGGAGCCTGTTTTTGCAAAAGAAGAACTGGCCAAAAAACGTCCGGCCGCCAAACCGACAAGCGATTCGCATCTTGAAACTCACAATCTCCACCTCGATGGGTTGGCGATTGAAGACATTGCCAAAGAGCGCGGCCTCGCCCTCAGTACGGTTGAAAACCACTTGCTTAGCTGCCATCAGCACGGCCTGCCGGTCCAGTTCGAAAAACTCATCCCTGAAGAGTTCATGCCAATGCTTGAGCAGGCGGTTGAGGAGGCAGGCAGGGAAAAACTGAAGCCAATCAAGGAACTCCTGCCCGAAGAAGTTTCCTATTTTATGATAAAAGCATTTTTGATCTTGGAGAAAAGCCGCATTAAAGGAATAGAAACTAGTAATTCAATATTTTAAAATATAAAAAATGCTCATTGGCCATGAGCATTTTTTATATTAATACTTATTCAGCAAATGTTGTATGTTTGGCCTTCCACTTTTCCAGAGCGATAAAAAGCCAAAAAGAATAAATACCTAATGTGATTATACAAAAAAACCACCATTTAACCCAATTTCCGAAAAGGCCGATTGCAGTTCCGTTAAACTTAAGCCTTCGTCCTTCAACAACAGTGTGGTTTATTTTCCAGCCGTAAATCATTGTAATTGCCCAAGGGTAGCAAATCCCAAATGTACAAACGGTCACCAACCACCCAAGTAATGTCCAACCTATGTATTGTAAAAGTCCTCCATCAAAATACGATTTGTTCGTGCTGGTTGAGATAGTAGGTACATTCTTAATAATTACCTCTGCGTTCATTATTCCACCTCCTTCCATTTATTAATAATTATTCCACATTAACTTCGGATACTCTAGTGACAGAAATGAGAACTCTTTTAACTCCCTTAAAATCTAGCGCCTATGCAAAACAGAGCCCCAAATGTGTTAAAATATTCCTATATTCACAGAAACGGGGGATCCTTATTTTACATACAGAAGAAGTCGTACTGTCTTTGAAAGGCCTGAAGAAAAGTTACGGAGCAAAGGAGGTCCTGAAAGGGATCGACCTCGATGTTACCTGCGGGCAGATCATCGGGTATATCGGGCCGAACGGAGCAGGGAAAAGCACAACGATCAAGCTTCTTCTTGGGCTTGAGGAAGGCTATGAAGGCGAAATTGAAATTTTTGGGCAAAAGCTGCAGCCCGGAGATTATGAATATAAAAGAAAAATAGGTTATGTTCCTGAAATCGCCGAGTTATATGACAATCTCACCGCGATTGAATATTTGACCTTTATTGGCGAGCTGTACGGAATGGAAGCATCAAAAGCGGAAGCCAAGGCGAAACGGCTAATGCGGGCTTTTGGGCTTGACAATGTGTTTTACAGCAGGATTTCTTCCTTCTCAAAAGGGATGAAGCAAAAGGTGATGATCATCTCCAGTTTGCTCCACAATCCCGACCTTCTTTTTCTCGATGAACCTTTAAGCGGCCTTGATGCCAACTCGGTGATGATTTTCAAGGAGATCCTTTCCCAACTGGCGGCCAGCGGCAAGACAATTTTTTACTCCTCGCACATTATGGATGTTGTAGAAAAAATAAGCAGCCGGATCATCCTCATCAATGGAGGCAAAATTGTCGCGGATGGCAGCTTCGAGCAATTGCAGAAACAGAATGTTGAGGGGTCGCTTGAACAGATTTTCAATCAGTTGACCGGGTTTGATGAGTTTGGGGATTTAGCCGGCGAATTTGTATCGATTGTCCGGGAGGTGTAACTCTTGGGTGACTTCAGGACTCTGAAAGTGCTGGACAGATTGGACTGGCTGTTTGTGAAATTCGGCGCCGATTATCCCGCCATGCGGAAAATACTTGCCATGAAGATGACGATGGATCAGCGAAGAGTACCGACCATCATGGGAGGAATGAGGAAAAAGCAGGAGGATCCTTCCAAGGAAGAAAACCGTTTTATGAAGTCTCTCTGGATTTATTCAATTTTTGGTCTGCTGCTCTTGCCGCTCATCCTGATCGGCGATCATTATTTAGTGCAAATGACCGTCTTTTTTGCGATTCTCATGTTCTTAATTATGACGTCGATTGTGTCCGATTTTTCCTCGGTCCTGCTCGATTTAAGGGATCGGCATATTTTATTGGCCAAGCCGGTAAGCAGGAAAACGCTCAGCTTTGCAAAAGCTGTCCATGTCGCCATTTATATGTTTTTTCTAACGATTTCCCTGGCTTCAGTTCCGCTTGTCGCAGGGCTAATCAGGCATGGTCCGGTGTTTTTTTTCGTTTTCCTTCTCGGACTGTTTTTTGCCGATTTATTGATCCTGGCGGCGACTGCGATGGTTTATTACTTTATCCTTCGCTTTTTTGATGGTGAAAGGTTACGGGATATTATTAACTATGTGCAGATTCTCTTATCTGTCTCGCTCGCACTTGGCTATCAGCTCGTGGGCAGGTCATTTCAACTGATTGAAATGGAAGGGGTGGCTTCACCGCACTGGTGGCAGGCCTTCCTTCCGCCAGTTTGGTTCGGTTCGCTTTTTGAAGTGGGGCTGAAAGGGTTTTGGGCACCGCAGCTTGGATTGTTTGCCTTGCTTGCGATAGCATTCCCGATTGCTGCCTTCGCGCTTTATATTAGGCTAATGCCTTCTTTTGAAAGCAAAATGCAGAAGCTTTCCTCGGGAAGCGGCCCGAGCCGAGTCAAAGTCCCGAAGCTCGATTCGAGACTTTCAAAAATCCTTTGTCCCAATCCGGAAGAGCGGGCGTTTTACCGATTCGCTCTGGCGATGATGAAAACGGAACGCGATTTCCGGCTGAAGGTGTATCCTTCCATCGGCCTTTCCGTTGTCCTGCCGGTCATCCTCGTTTTAAACCGGCTTCAGTGGGATTCATATGCAAGCCTAGCTGGCAGCAAACAATATATTTCCATCTACATGGCGGCAATCGTCATCCCGACCTCCATCATGATGCTGAAATTTTCCGGCCGCTACAAGGCGTCGTGGCTGTTCCGGGCTGCGCCGCTCAAATCGTATACTTTCTTGTATAGCGGAACATTAAAGGCGTTTTTCATCCGGCTTCTCCTGCCCGTATACATTCTCACCGGCGCCATTTTTTGTGCCATTTTCGGACTGGACATCCTGCCAGACGCCATCGGTGCTTTTCTTGCCGCAATCTTTTACACGGTCCTATGCACCTACTTGCTGAAGGGTTCGCTTCCCTTTTCGGAATCGTTTGAAGCAAGCCAGGAAAGCGAGGGCTGGAAAACGATGATTTATCTTATTCCTATGTTCATACTCATGGGCGTCCACTATTTATTTACACTCTTCCTGTACGGCAATTATCTATTTGTCCTGATTATGCTGCTTGCAGCATCGATTTCTTGGAGAGTAGCCGCTCGGAAAATATGGAGATAGAATTGACGGAGGCTGCGGGCACATTAGGTGTCTGCAGCCTCTTTTGCCTGATTAAGTTGCTTGTGAGGGGGATTTATACCATTCAGGTGAGGGTGGCTAGTGATTATTAACTAATTAATCCCCCTGATTCACTAGTTATTGTTTAATTTATATAGTTATACTTTGTGAATTAACTAGTGGAATATCACTATCCGATATAGTAGGGGCCAGACCCCTACTAGATAAAAATAATATTATAGCCAATTTTCACTAGCCCATTTGACGAAATTCCCAATGAAATTACTAGTTAATTAACTATAGAACCTTCACGAAAAGTAGTAGGCGTCAGACGCCTACTACTTTTTGCGAATTGGATAGTAAGTTTTCACTAGTTATTTTTGCAGAAGGGCTGGTTTATCAGGAACTTTTTTGCAAAAATGAACTAGTTCATTTTCGCAAATATTCCTCAAGGAAAACAGAACTCTTGAGGAATGCAGCCTTAACCCTGTTCATTTTGCAAAAGAACCTCAAGCAGGCCCGGTGAATGGGGCTGCGATGTCACTTATACACCTCACCGGGAACCAAAACCGCTTTCTCTGCGAGATGGATGCAGTAGTCGATTGTCAGCTTCCTAGTCAGCGCTTCATATGTCCGGAGGCCTTTGTGGTGGAAAATCGATCGGCCGGGTTTTGAGTTCACTTCAAAAAGCCAGACGATGCCGTCACGGTCAAGGCCGAAGTCGAAACCCAATTCTCCGATGGTTCCATCCATTTTTCCCTCAAGAAGATTGCTGAGCTCCAGGGCCGCCGTTGACAATTTCCGTTCCACTTCCTTCGCTTTCTTTTCGTTGAAGAGCTCCTTCAAAGTGTGGATGTCCCCACCGCTCCTAACATGGGTGGTGATACTGCCATTCCCCGCCATCTTGCCGGCGATGGCTGATACCTGCCAATTGCCCTTGCCGTCTTTATTCGTATGGACTCTGAAATCAACGGGCCGCCCATTGACTTTTAAAAGGAGAATTCGCTGCTGGACAAGAATCTTTTTCAGTTTTGATTCGTTAAACATTGTGGAGATGAGTGTTTTTAGATTTGTGAACTTTAACAGCTTGTTCTGCCCCTTATTATCACGATAGCGGCAGTAACAGGTGGAGCCGGGAAATTCTGCGATGACATGGCGGATGCCCATCCCGAGAGTTCCGTTTGCCGGCTTTAAATAAATGGAGCCGAATTTATCAAGGAGCCTTCTTGTTTCATTGACAGATGTAAATAACATCGTTTCCGGCATATATTTTTGTGCCTCGGACACGCCACTGAGCCGGTTCATAATATCGAGTTTATTGAAAAAACCGGGGTTGAACGAGGGGATCATATAATCATTTGCGAGCTTCTCTTTTGCAAGCTTTGCTTCTGGCCTGTTTTCACTTTTTCGTGTTGGGAGCCGGTCATAAATGACATTTGGTAAAGGGGCGGTCCGTGTTTTCCATTTTCCTTCTGCAAAAAAATATCCTTTTACGAGGTTTTTCTCCCAGTCGATCCCATTGGCGGTAAAAAGGTAGCCTGCCGCGCCGGCCTCCGTACAGGTGCTAAGAAGTTTTGAGTAAAAATGTGACCTATCCCCGGCGGGCTTTTCGGAAGAGTCAATTAAATTCGATGTAAACAGGCCAATTAACGGTCCAAGAAACAACGTGTCCCCATCACAAAAAAGCCCTGCTTTATCCATGTACTCGGGAAAATGAAGCGCATCTGCCACTAATTTGCTGATGGCGGCGGTTTCTTCATTTTCCGGATTCGGCAGGAGAACAGCCTCTATCAGCCCTGAGCCAAAGGCGATTTTTTTGATAGAGGTACCGGGGGAGAATCCGCGGGGATAATAAAAGATAGGCTTGTCATGATCCAGCGTTTCAATCGGGTATACGCTCACCAACAATCTCACATCCTTCTCTGCCCGGCCTCCCTAGTGGAGGGGGCCGGCAAGGTAGTTGCCTAGTTTCAAATTCAGGTTGAAGGGAAAAGTTTTGCATGAAGCCCCGGAAGCAGGAATGAGCGGCGGGGCGATGGATGTATAGCAGCCCCCTATTTTTTATAAATAGGGTGAGCCTTTGCTAATTTGGGGTAAAGATGGGCAAAAACTGATATAGTATCGTATGTACAGGACAAGCAAAATGTTCGTGTTATTTTTCGGAAGGGTTGATTACATGAATACAGCAATCACAATCTTGTTTATGACTATAATTGGCGCCATAATCGGGGGATTCACAAATCACCTGGCGATTAAAATGCTTTTCAGGCCGTACAAGACTCTTTATATCGGCAAATGGCGGGTTCCGTTCACTCCTGGTTTAATTCCGAAAAGAAGGGATGAACTTGCGCACCAGATGGGCAGGATGGTTGTTGAACATCTTGTGACCCCGGAAAGCATCAGGGGCAAGTTTATGCAGCCCGAATTCCAGCAAGATATGACCGAGCTCGTCAAAAAGGAGCTGCGGACGTTTCTTGAATCAGACATTACAATCAACAGCCTTCTCGATAAAGCAGGGATCGCGAATGGGGCGGAGCGAATTGAAAAAAGGATTGGCCACTTCGTTGAAGGCGTTTATGAAAAGGCGATGGGGCAATATAGAGGGCGGCCGATTGGCGAAGTCGTCCCTCCAGCTCTCCTCGAGGGAGCGGATAAAAAAATCCCGGAAATCAGTTCGTACATCCTCAGTAAGGGAGCAGATTATTTCTCGAGCTATGAAGGCAAGGCGAGGATACAGATTTTGTTTGACGAATTTTTCAAGGACAAAGGAATGCTTGGGAATATGCTTCAAATGGTGCTTGGGAATGTTAGCCTGGCAGACAGGATCCAGCCGGAAATCATTAAATTCTTTAAAAGTGACGGCGCGCACGGGTTAATTACCAGCATATTAAGGAAAGAATGGGCCAAGCTTCTTGAAAGGGACGCGGCGGAATTGGAGAACATGGCCGGAAGGGAAAAAATCGTCAATTCTCTTAAGGAATATGCGATCAATCTGGCTGATGCCGAAAAGCTTCTTACGACCCCTGCGTCAGAATTGCTTGCCTCGTATAAAGAGACAATTCTTGACCGGATGGCACCTAATCTAGTCGTCATGCTTGGGGATTGGCTGACGTCTAGGATCGAAATGATGATGGAAAAACTACGTCTCCAGGAACTGGTCCGTGATCAGGTTGCGACATTTTCATTGGAGCGCCTTGAGGATATGGTGCTCGGCATTACGAGGAGCGAACTGAAAATGATTACTTACCTTGGCGCTCTGCTGGGCGGCTTGATTGGGATATTCCAAGGCATATTTGCGATCTTCTTTTCATAATATATACCGTTATGGCCTTTTTGCCGGGCATTCCATTCATTACGGCTGTTTGGTATAGTGAACAGGTATGCCACATTTGAAAAAGGAGTGTTACCATTGGCAGTTAATTTGTATGATGCCGCATATGAGCTTGAAAAGGCGATTCGCCAGAGCAACGAGTATAATAACCTGAAGCGTGTTTACGACGAGGTGAACGCGGACGAATCGGCGCGGAGGATGTTTGAAAACTTCCGCCAAATCCAAATGAACCTCCAGCAAAAACAGATGATGGGACAGGAAATTGGCGAAGACGAGGTTGTCCAGGCTCAGAAATCAGCAGCACTCGTCCAGCAGCATCCCGCAATCTCAAGACTGATGGAAGCGGAACAAAGGATGGGCATGGTCATTGGTGAACTCAATCAGCTGATTATGAAACCCCTTGAGGAGCTATACGGTGTTCCAAAGCAATAATTTGAAAAATCCCGGCAAGCGCAAGATGCTTCCGGGATTTTTTTATGAACCAATATCTAACTTTTGAAAGTGGAAAGTTTTTTCATTCGTAACGATTTGCGTAATGTAATCCATTGTTATTCTAGCAGCTTCATCAGGCTGATAATCCCTGCGGTTATTGAGGATATTCGTCAGCATTCCCTGCCAGATGAGGATGGTCAATTCGTTGATCGCATCAATATTCTCCTCACTGATATACCCTTCCTTCAAGGCAATCTCCAGGAAAGACCTTCCCCGTTTCGTCACGTTCCGCTCAAATAAGATCGGCTTTAATTCCTCCGGTATTTTAATCAGCTCATTCGGATAGAGCTCGTAATAATGCTCAAGCAGTTTTTCGGGCTGGTCCCCTAAATCCATGATAAAGACAGCATGGAAAATCTCAGGGGTCTTAAAGGAATACCGGCAAAAGCAATCCCATGCCTGAAGGTATTTCTCTAGTGGATTTCCGCTGCCTTCCAATATTCTGGAGACTTCGTCAGTATACGGTTTAAGGAATTTCATAGACGCAAAGAAGATTAGATGAGAAACCTCAGAAAAGTAGTTATAGAGAGTAGCACTATTGTACCCCGCTCTGTCGGCAACCTTTCTGATGGTAATTTTATCAATTCCTTCTTCCTCGATAATTTCGGATGTGGCATCCACAAAGTAGCGCCACATACGGCCCATTTGGATCTTTTTTTTATCCAATACGATCGCCTCGCTTAATAAAATTCAGCCATTTTGTTTTCAGATAATTTGTATACTTAAAAAAATATATGCTAAGATAATCCTATTCTAAAAAATAATCATGATTATTTTCTAATCAATATTATCACGAAATGGAGGCATTTGGAAATAAATTAATCAAAAACTTTTAAATTAAAGGCTTTGTAATCCTTGATTGTTGATTTCCACTCGGGGACATGCTTTCCGCGGGGCGGACCGTGGAGCCTCCTCGGCGTCATAGACGCCTGTGGGGTCTCCACGTGCCGCTTCATCCCGCCGGAGTCAGTCCCCTCCGTTCCAATCAACTTCTTGAAAATCAACACTCAAATTTAACTGAGCCAATCTAAAAAAGAGGTGAAACATATGGGGAAGGTAAAAATCGATCCGGTTGTTTTTTGGTCATCATTAATTGTTATTGTAGCTGCTACCTTACTGCTGGTAGTAAATCGGGAAACTGCGGAACCCGTACTGAACAATTTAATGACAGGAATTACATTTAAACTAGACTGGGCGTTTCAATTTTTAACTGCGGGTTTGTTTGTTATGCTGCTATGGCTGATTTTCGGCCGATACGGACGCGTAAAGCTTGGTGAAGGGAAGCCGGAATTCTCCAATTTCAGCTGGGGAGCCATGCTGTTTTGCGCGGGAATGGGGACAAGCATTATGTTTTGGTCCATTATGGAGCCAATCTATTATTATACCGGCCCGCCGTTCGGCATTAAACCCGAGAGTCCAGAAGCTGCCGAGTGGTCTGTTGCTTACGGCATGTTCCACTGGGGGATTTCCGCCTGGTCGCTGTATGCCCTGCCTACAGTAACGATCGCCTATTCATTTTTTGTCAAAAAGAACACTTCGCTGAAAATCAGTACAGCATGCCGGGGAGTACTTGGCAAACATGCTGATGGCTGGCTTGGCAAAATCATTGATATCCTTGTCATCTGGAGCCTTGTTGGGGGACTTGGCACATCGCTTGGACTTGGAGTTCCAATGATATCCGCGGTAATTGGCGAAATTCTCGGGATGAAACAGTCACTTGGATTAAGCATCATCATTATTGCGATCTGGACAGTCATCTATTGCTCGAGTGCCTATCTGGGACTTTATAAAGGGATCCGGAAGCTGAGTGACATCAACGTCTATCTTGCCCTCGCCCTCGCACTTTTCGTTCTTATTACCGGGCCAACAATCTTTATCTTATCCTACTTTACAAACAGCTTCGGTTTAATGCTGCAAAATATTGTCCACATGAGTTTTTATACAGATCCGATTTCGAAGGGTGGTTTCCCGCAATCGTGGACGGTCTTTTATTGGGCCTGGTTCGCGGCGACAGCCCCATTCATGGGATTATTTGTCGCCCGCATTTCAAAAGGGCGCACGATCAGGGAGCTAATCAGCTCAGTCCTCCTGTGGGGAACAGTCGGAAGCTGGCTGTATTTCGCTGTGTTTGGCGGATATGCGATGCACCTTCAATTGAATGATATTATTCCGATTACGGACATTCTTGAAGCCAAAGGCGGCCCGGCAACAATTGTTGAGGTTCTTAAAACACTGCCGCTCAGCAAAGTCGTCCTCATCTTTTTCGTTGTCCTCGGGTTTATTTTCCTGGCAACTTCATTGGATTCGGCGACCTATATTCTTTCAGCCATCGCCACAAAGGAATTAGTCGGAAAGCAGGAACCTGCCCGCTGGCACCGCCTATTATGGGGAGCTGTTTTGGCGGTAATGGCTGTTGCCCTCCTGATGATTGGCGGTTTAACGGTGATTCAGACATCATCTGTCATCGTCTCTGTTCCGGTTCTGGTTATTTACCTGCTTCTTGCGGTTTCACTAATAAAATGGTTGAAATCGGATTTCGGAGACAATACCGCCAAAAGGGAAATCCTTTTAGAGGAGCACCAAGGCTTAGCGGAAAAAGGAACCGAGTCGGCATGATGAAGAAGGGCATGGTGGAAGGAAACTTCGCCATGCCTGGATTCTTGTACATAAGTTTTGAAATTTGACTGAGACAGCACACTTGCTTGGAGGGTTTACAATGGTTTTTAATGTGAGGGATTCCAACTTAACAATTAAGACAGAGTTTCCGAGGAAAGTCCGGGAAATAGAGCATATCTGGATTCCAATGTCCGATGGCACAAGGCTATCAGCAAGAATCTGGCTGCCGGAGGATGCAGAGCAGAATCCTGTTCCCGCGGTCCTCGAATATCTTCCTTATCGGAAAAATGATTTTACGGCACTGAGGGATTCGATCCGCCATCCTTATTTTGCCGGACACGGTTATGCAAGTATCCGGGTTGATATGCGCGGCGCGGGAGATTCCGATGGCATTCTCTATGATGAATATTTGCCCCAGGAGCAGGAAGATGCACTGGAGATATTAAGCTGGATCGCCGCGCAGCCATGGTCGACCGGATCTGTAGGGATGATTGGGAAGTCATGGGGTGGTTTTAACGGACTGCAGGTTGCGGCGAGAAGGCATCCCGCTTTAAAAGCGGTCATCACCCTCTGTTCCACGGATGACCGGTATGCGGATGATGTCCATTATATGGGTGGCTGCATGCTCGCATCCGATATGCTTTGGTGGGCTTCGACGATGCTGGTCTATAACGGGCGGCCCGCAGACCCGAACGTAGTCGGGGATGGATGGCGCGAGTCCTGGCTTGAGCGGCTCGAGAAAACACCGCCATTCGCAGAGGAATGGGTGAGGCACCAGCGCCGTGACGC
Organism: Bacillus sp. B-jedd; assembly: GCF_000821085.1. Lineage (GTDB taxonomy): Bacteria > Bacillota > Bacilli > Bacillales > Cytobacillaceae > Bacillus_D. The sequence goes on along the minus strand of NZ_CCXR01000002.1, from coordinate 62,288 downwards.
TTATTGGAAACATGGTTCTGTCTGTGAAGATTATTCCGATATTACTATCCCGGTTTTTGCAGTCGGAGGCTGGGCTGACGGGTATACAAATGCGATTCTCAGGCTGCTTGAAGGTTTGCCTGGCCCAAGTAAGGGATTGATTGGCCCGTGGGCGCATGAATATCCTGAAGTGGCTGTACCGGGCCCGGCGATTGGCTTCCTGCAGGAATGCCTCCGCTGGTGGGACCAATGGCTTAAGGGCATTGACACGGGGATTATGGATGAACCGATGCTTCGGGCGTGGATGCAGGAGAGTGTGCCGCCGCAGGTTGATTACGATGAACGGCCTGGACGCTGGGTGGCAGAGAAGTCGTGGCCTTCGCCAGCGATTGACCCGGCTTCACTCTGGCTTGAAGGGAGCGGGCTGACAAACGAAGTTCCCGAGGGCAGGGAGGAAGTGACAGTTTCCAGTGTCCAGCAGCATGGCCTTTATGCGGGAGTTTGGTGTCCGTTCGGCCAGCCAGGCGATCTTGCTTCCGACCAACGTCTTGAAGATGGGCTATCCGTGACGTTCACATCCGAACCTTTGGCAGAACAAATGGAGATTCTTGGGTTTCCTGAAGTCGAGGTTGAGCTTTCATCCGACCGGCCTAACGCGCTGATTGCAGCAAGGCTCTGTGATGTGTCTCCTGATGGTGCCTCCACTCTGGTCAGCTGGGGCATGCTCAATCTGACCCATCGCGACAGCCATGAACACCCCGTCCCGCTCGTTCCGGGAAAAAAGTATACGGTAAAGGTGAAGCTTAACGCAATTGGTCACGTCCTGCCTGCGGGACACCGATGGCGGGTGGCGCTATCGCCGACGTACTGGCCGCATGCCTGGCCATCACCCGAACCTGTAACCTTGAAGGTCTATCCTGGCAAAACTACGAGGTTGCTGCTTCCTGTCCGCCCGCCCCAGGAAATCGACGCACAGCTTCCGGCATTTGGTGCACCTGAAACCGCTGCGGTTGCTGAAAGGGAAATTTTAAGGGCTGAAAGCAGGATGAGGAATGTCCATCATGATTTAATTAACGGGGTTTGGGTTCTGGAAGATTTTTCAGATGAGGGAGCCCGCCGTCTGCCATCGAACGGACTCGAATATGGCAGCACAAACCGGAATGTGTACACGATTAAGGAAAATGACCCGCTATCCGCGGAAGTGCGCTGCGAGTGGACATTGGATGTCGGCCGCGGTGACTGGCAGACAAGCCTGAGGAGTATAAGCCTGATGACTTGCGACGCAGATAATTTTTATGTCTTAAATGAACTTACCGCATTTGAAAGCGGGGAGCAGGTATTTACGAAAACCTGGAAAACGGAAATTCCTCGTGACCATATGTAGCAGTTAATTTTGCCAGGAGAGCGGGGATAAACAGTGAACATTGAAAATAGGCTTGTTGAATTCAGAAGATTCATGGCGGAAAAGGGAGCCAGGCTCAGCCTGATCTGGGAGCCTGATAATCAATTTTACTTGAGCGGCTTCAGGGCAATCAGTTATTCACGCCCAATTGTCACAGCAATCGGCGAAGAGATGGCTGAAATGGTTGTTCCCGGATTGGAGGAGCTTCATGCGTCTGACAAGGCGCAGGTGGATAAACTTCATGTTTACCATGAACAGCTGTCCTTAAGGGACAAGGAAGTTTCCTATCTTGGCCACCTGAGCCGGCTTCATAAGAAATATCCGGCCGGGTCGAGGGTTGGAGTGGAACTCGCCAGCTTGCCAGCGAATGTCTATATTTATTTGAAAGAATTCGGCTTCGAACTGATAGATATTGGCGAAAAGATTACCGCCATGCGCGCAATCAAGGATGCGTCGGAAATCAACCTTTTGAAAATTGCCGGAAAACTTTCGGATTTTGCTATTGAGGTATCCCTCAAACATGCTAGAGTAGGAGTCAGTGAGCTTGAGTTCGATTCATACGGGGATAAATTTTTGCTTGAAATCGCCTCGAAGGAATATCCTGAAGAACTGATTGGGTATGAAGACTGGACCTGTTCTGGCGCCAGGCGCAGTGTCATGCCGCATCTTTATTCGAGTACGAGAAAATTCGTGAGCGGTGATGTGGTCATCCACAGCCGCCAGGTTTGGTTCAATGGCTACAGGGCCGAAAACGAAAGGACGTTTTTTGTCGGAAAGCCAAGTGAACAACAGAAGGATTTGCTGAAACTGGCGATTGAAGCGCAGCGGGTTGGCATGGAATTGATCAGACCGGGTATAACAGCCAAAGAGGTCGATATTGCCACTTACCGTGTTTTTGAAAAAGCGGGTTATGGGGAATATGTCAATCACCGCGTTGGCCACGGGCTTGGATTATCGGAGCATGAGGAGCCATATCTTCGCTTTGATAACGACCTAATTTTGCAAGAGGGCATGGTCTACACTATTGAACCGGGAATTTACGTGCCGGGACTCGGAGGATACAGGCATTCCGACACGGTCATCCTTACTGAAGGCGGCAGCTTTTCCATTACTCAATACCCACGGGAGATCGAACATTTGCTTTTTGATTAACAACTGAGGTGAACGCATTGTCATCTATTATTCTGACTATCATCGGCATTAATATTTTGTATGTTTCGTTGTTTACGCTCCGGGTCATGATTGTTATTAAAGGCTACAGGGTGCTGGCGTCGATCCTGTCGATGGGCGAAGTTTTCATTTACTTGATGGGCCTGACGATTGTCCTTGATAATCTTGATGAGCCCATCAACATTGCCGCTTACTGTTTCGGCTGGGGGCTTGGCGTTTATATAGGCAGCAAAATTGAAGCATATCTAGCATTAGGTTATGTGGTCGTGGAAGTTATTGTTGATTCCCTTGATACTACTTTACCTGTAAAAATCAGGGAACAAGGCTACGGGGTGACTTCATGGCTGGCTGACGGAAAGGATGGCAAAAGGCTTGTGATGAAGATTCTAGCAAGGCGGAACCGTGAGCCGAAACTGCGAAAATTCATTACATCCATCTACCCGAAAGCGTTCATGATCTCTTATGAACCTACACAATTTAACGGAGGCTTCCTCCTGAAGAGGCTTGGTTGATTTGAATGGCAAAGGGCGCAAACATTGTTTTGCGCTCTTTTTTTTGCCTGGATTGTTCTAGAAAAATCCTGAAACTCATACAAGTTTAAATAAGGATGATTCCATCAGGACAGGGGGCACCACTATGATTTACCGTTTGCTGGCATTAAATATAGACGGCACGCTTTTAGACAGCGCCGGAAAACTTCACAAATCAACAAAGGAAGCCATTCGGTATGTCCAGCACAAAGGAGTCCATATCACCCTCGTGACATCGCGCAATTTCGCATCGGCCAAAAAAGTCGCACGGGCTTTAAAACTAAAAGGACTTTTCGTCTCCCATCACGGGGCTTATATATCCACTCCTACCGGCAATCCGGAATATATTAAGAGAATCAATGAGGACGTCACTTATGAAATTGTCAGATTCCTTGAAGGGCTGCAGTGCCAAATTCGCCTTGTCCATGAGAAATTTTCACTCGCGAATAAACTGCACCTCAATAACAATCTCCTCGCAAAAGCCATTTTCACTTCAGGCGATCCGTTGTCCTATTCGCACCAGTTCACAGCTGATTTAAGTGATTCGCTCGTTGATACCCCAGTCTCCCCACCGAAAATTGAGGCGTATTTTGAGTCGGAAAAGGAACTGGAGGATGCAAAGGCGGCCATCAAGACGATGTTCCATGAAGTTGAGACAGTTGACAATACAGGACTTAAACTGGATATTGTGCCTGCGGGCGTATCGAAATTGTCAGGTCTTCTCTATATTTGTGACCGGCTTGGAGTGAGTCCGAAGGAAATGGTAGCAATCGGGGACGGGCTGGACGATCTTCCGTTCATCGAGGCCGCAGGGCTTGGGGTCGCAATGGGCAACGCGCCATTTGAAGTGAAACGGGCGGCCGATTGGGTAACCCGCTCGGAAAATGAACATGGAGTGGCGTATATGGTGAAGGAACATTTCAGAAGGCAGCATCCAATTCCTTTTTTGCAAAAAATGAACATCCTGAAGAAATAATGAACCGCGGCAATGGCATTGAGTATGCCAATGCCGCTTTTTATTTTCCTGCCATATTTTCCATTATATTGACCTTGCATACCTGATTCTGTACACTTAAGGAAGCAAAAAAGTAAAGGTGGATGAACGTGCGAATTACAATTACAGGCCTTTCGGATGAACGGTTTGAGCGGCCGCTGCAGCTGATTGCCAACCTGTTTTTCGAAGAATCTGAAATTTATTTAAATAGAAAAGAAGAATCCGATATCTCCATCGCATTCACCCTCGATTATAAGGGGAAGGAACTCCATGTTTCCGGCATTCTTGTAGATGATGGCGATAAACAAATCGAAGAAAACCACCAGGCAGCCATTGACGGTTCCCTTTCAGAAAAGGAACAGTTCAAGGCGGTGAAAAACGCCGTTTCCCAAGTTTACCTGAAACTGCTTCAGGAGCTCACAGGCATCACGCAAAAATGGGGCATCCTCACCGGTGTCCGGCCGACAAAGCTGTTGCACCGCAAGCTAAGGGCAGGCGTGGAACCAGAGGCCGCCAAGAGGGAATTGGCGGAAGAATACTTAATTACTCCGGAAAAAGCGGAATTAATGCAGCAGATCATTGACCGCCAGCTTGACGCGATTCCGGATTTATATGATTTGAAAAAAGAAGTCAGCATTTATATTGGCATCCCTTTTTGCCCGACAAAATGCGCTTACTGCACGTTCCCTGCCTATGCGATCAACGGCAGACAGGGTTCGGTCAATTCCTTCCTTGGCGGGCTGCACCATGAGATGAGGGCTATCGGCAGCTGGCTCAAGGAGCAGGGCATCACAATAACGACCGTGTATTACGGGGGCGGCACGCCGACAAGCATCACTGCGGAAGAGATGGATATGCTTTATGAAGAAATGCATTCTTCCTTCCCGGATGCGAGCCAGATCAGGGAGATTACCGTTGAGGCTGGCAGGCCGGATACGATTACGCCTGAAAAACTGGAAGTGCTGAAAAAATGGAATATCCATAGAATCAGCGTCAATCCCCAGTCGTATATCCAGGAAACCCTGAAGGCAATCGGCCGCCACCATACCGTCCAGGAGACAATCGACAAATTTCAACTCTCAAGGGAAATGGGCATGGACAATATCAATATGGATTTGATTATTGGGCTGCCTGGCGAAGGGACGAAGGAATTCACCCATACATTGAACGAAACCGAAAAGCTGATGCCGGAATCGCTCACCGTCCATACGCTTTCCTTTAAACGCGCGTCGGAAATGACGAAAAATCGCGACAGATATAAAGTGGCGGATCGCGAAGAAGTCGAGAAAATGATGGGGCTGGCCGAGGAATGGACAAAGAGCCGCGGCTATAAACCATATTATTTATATCGGCAAAAGAACATCCTCGGCAATCTCGAGAATGTCGGCTACTCGTTTCCGGGCCAGGAGAGCATCTACAATATCATGATCATGGAAGAGATGCAGACCATTATAGGGCTGGGCTGCGGGGCGTCCAGCAAGTTCGTCCACCCTGTAACCGGGGCAATCAGCCATTTTGCCAACCCGAAAGATCCAAAGTCATACAATGACAGCTTTGAGCATTATACAAACGAAAAAATAAGGATTCTCGAAGAACTTTTCGCGAATAAAAATGAACCCGCACTTTGATGCGGGTTTTCCTTTGTCGTTGAAGTCCCGTAAATCCATGTGTTCAAATATTGTGACTATTTTGCGAAAAGGATTACGGACGAGGTGCACAAGCTCTATAATGGAGGGGAGGGACTATAAGGAGGCGTTGAGGTTGGCATTCAATTTTGTCACTGATAAGGTTGATGTATCTGTCAATGGCCGTGTCGCGACAGTTAAAATGAACAGGCCGAAAGCACTGAATGCATTGGACAAGGAAATGATCAGGGGCCTTGTCGGCAGTCTGAAAGAAATCAGCGAATCGGATGGGATCGATATTCTTGTCCTGACCGGAACAGATGAGGCTTTTTCAGCGGGCGGCGATATAAAATCCATGCTTGAAATGAAAGATGAACAAGAATTCTTTTCTATCATGGATTGCATCAATGAACTTGTCATTACTTTATATTGTCTTCCGGCCATCACCATAAGCGCTATTTCAGGACCCGCAGCAGGATTGGGGTTCAGCATTGCCCTGGCAACCGACTATATCCTCGTGAAAGATGATGCGAAGCTGGCCATGAATTTTATCGGGATCGGACTGATTCCGGATGGAGGCGCCCATTTTTTCCTGGCAAAAATGGTCGGTGAATCGAGGGCGAAGCAGCTGATATGGGAAGGAAGGACTTTGTCTGCCCGGGAAGCGCTTGAAAACGGGCTCATCCATGAGGTTGCCGCTGATATGGAAGCGGCATTGGCAGAGAAAATTGGCGGCTATCTAGGCAAGCCAGTCCAGGCAATGATAAAAACAAAAAAGATTTTTTCCGAACTTAATCGCCCCAAACTGCTGAAAGTATTAGAAGTTGAAAAGTACGCCCAGCGAAAGATGCTGGAAACAGAAGACCATAAAGAAGGAATCCGTGCCTTTGTAGAGAAGCGGCCTCCCCGTTTCACAGGCAGATAGCCCGAGTGGAAAAAAAGAAGCCGACAGGTTGCGGCTTCTTTACTCCGGGCATGCCGGCATAGTTATGAAACAGTTTTATGAATGGAAAAGGAGCAGTTTTCCTGCGAGGGAGGTGCAGCGGTGAGCCTTTTCCAGAAGACCTTTCTCCTCCAGAATGCCCCTCCCTTTTTCTTGGGCTGCATCATCGTTCTCTGCCTGGAATGATTCATCCAAAAGCTTATTCCCATCTTGTTCAAATGCAGTCAACTTATAGATTTTCATCTTCATCCCCCCTGTTATTCCACTTTTCTTCATTTTCACATATCAAAAATGAATCCGCAAATTTCATTAGTCCGTCGAAATTAGAAACAGAACGTGCATTCGCCTTTTTCGGGTGATACAATAAAGAAAAGCGAGACGGAAAGTGACAGAAACATTACTATATAGGTTGACCTTTATAATTTCACCATTCAATTTGAATAGCTGGTTGATTGGAGCTCACGCATGTGACTCCTCGAAAATGAAAGGATGGTTATCAATGAAAAAAATTACCTTTATCCATGCGGCTGACCTTCACTTGGACAGCCCGATGGCCGGCCTGAATAACCTTCCCGGCCATATATTGGCCAGACTGAGAGAAAGCACATTTATCTCCCTTAGAAACATAGTCGACACAGCCATCCGCAATGAAGTGGATTTTATTATTTTTGCAGGGGACTTATACGACGGCGAAGACAGAAGCCTGAAGGCGCAATCGAGATTCAGGGCCGAAATGGACAGGCTTTCAGCAAATGGGATCCAAGTGTATGCCGTCCACGGCAATCATGACCATTTGGGCGGGTCCTGGGTAAAAATGCAGATGCCGGAGAATGTGCACATTTTTGACAGCCAAACAGAAACTGTCCGCTGCGAAACAAAATCAGGTGCCGTAGTGAATCTTTATGGTTTCAGTTATCCAACGCGGCATGTAGCCGAGCGGAAAATACATACTTATGAAAAGGCCCATGGCGGGGACTACCATATAGGAATCCTGCACGGAAGTGACGGGTCTTCAGCTGAGCATGGAAACTACTGTCCTTTTACGGTAGGTGAACTTATTGAAAAACAATTTGATTACTGGGCGCTTGGACATATCCATAAGCGGGCTGTGCTAGCCGAATATCCACCTGTTGTGTATCCCGGAAATATCCAGGGAAGGAACCGGAAAGAAACAGGAGAAAAGGGCTGCTATCTTGTAACGCTTGACCGTGCGGAGGCTGATCTCGAATTTATTGAAACGAATGATGTGGTCTGGCATGATACTGTAATCAGTGTGAGGGGCATAGCCGAATTCGACGGCATTTACCGACTTCTTTTGAAAGAGAAGGAAGAGGCCCGCCGGAAAGGGAATGGAGTATTACTGTCTATTACTCTTAAAAATGTAAACTTGGAGGGCAGAGAAGATCTGGACAGCCTTCATGGAAATCTGCTTGAACTCCTTCAGGATGGAGAGGAAGAGGAATCTTCATTTGTGTGGACCACAAAGGTGGCGATTGAGGAAGAGAATTTCTGGAAGAGGGAGGACCTTGCGGGAGAAGCCGACTTTTACCAGGAACTTTTCCAGGTTGCCGACGGATTCGGGAGCACGGCGGAAGTTCTTGAACCCCTATATGGCCGGCTTCCGGGAAGAAAATATGTTAACAGCATCGGCAGTGAAGAGGAAAGGCATTTGCTGGAAGAAGCGGAACGTTTGCTTATCAGCATGTTAAGAGACTGATAACAGTGGGAAGGAGGGAGACTTATGAAAATTGAGGAATTGCACATCTATGGATTTGGCAAGCTAGAAAATTTAGTTCTTTCCAATCTGGACGACTTTCAAGTATTTTACGGTGAGAACGAAGCTGGAAAAACTACGATCATGGCGTTCATTCATGCGGTTTTATTTGGATTCCCAACGAAGCAGCAACAGGAACTTCGCTATGAGCCTAAAGGAGGCGGCCGGTACGGAGGTAGAGTTAGCATCCGCCATCCGCAATATGGGTTCGCCGTCATAGAAAGAGTGAAAGGGAAAGCGGCGGGAGATGTTACCGTCATGCTGGAAAATGGGGCTTCCGGCAATGAAGAATTGCTGAAGAAGCTCCTGGGGAATTTTGACCGAAGTATGTTCCAGGCGGTATTTTCCTTTAATTTGCACGGACTGCAAAATATCCATCAAATGAAGAATGAGGAGATTGGCCGTTTTCTCTTCTCATCGGGAACCTTGGGGACAGACAGGCTGGCCAGGGCTGAAAGCATGCTGCAAAAGGATCTTGAAGCGCGCTATAAGCCGTCCGGCAAAAAACCTGCCCTGAATAGCAAACTTGCCGGCCTTCGGTCATTGGATGCAGATTTAAAGAAAGCCGCTGAAAAAAATAATGGGTATGAGGCTTTAGTTGCCGAGCGGGAGTCGCTGCAGCAAAATATTGAAAGCCTGAGACAAGCTGTGCTGGATTTATCCGAGAAATCCGCAAGCTTGAAAGAATGGGAGAAAGTCGAAGAATTGGCCAGGGAAGAAGTACTCCTGGATGCGGAAATAAAGGAAAGCAAGGAAATCCGCTTCCCTGCCAGAGGCATAGAGAGGTTGGAATCGTGCAAGCAGCTTCTTCGCCCATTTTTATCGCAGCTCGAAATGATGAGGGGAAAGAGGCAGGCACTTGCCGAAGAACTGGCCGGTCTAGGAATCAATGATGAACTTCTAGGCCGCGAGCCCGAGGTCGGCGCAGTCTTGGAAGGCCTTCACGCGTACGGCCAGTCCGGGCTTGAATTGAATCAACTTGAGGAAAAAACACGCATGATCGAAGATAAAATAATGGAAATGCGTCGCAAACTCCATCTTGAGGTAAGCGATGACGAAATCCACTCCATCAAAACCGATATGTTCACAAAAAAGCAAGCTGAAACAGCGGATGAGATGAGAAAAAGAATCGAGGGTCAAAAACACGAGCTGGAAGCTTCCTTTAATGAAGAAAAGATAAGACTGGAACAGCTTGAAGCGGAGCTGATTGAGGCAAGACAAAGGCTGCTTAAACAGGAAGAAAGGGCGGATTTGGAGAAGGCATCCCGCACCGGAAATGCGGCTGAAATAAAAGCGCGCCTGGAGGATTGCAGAGATCGGATCGCGATTCTGGAAAGGTCCGCGAAGCTGGAGGAAGAGTCAAGGAGGAAGTCCCGGCCGCTGGGGCTTTTAGGAGCGTTGATTTCTCTATGCCTTATCGTTTACGGGCTCTATGGACAGGATTGGATTTTATCCGGCCTGGGAATTCTTATGGTGATTTTTTCAGCGTCAATTGTTTGGAAGGCTTCCGGGAACAGGGAGGCAGGAGAGAAAGCTGGAGAGCTTGAACAGCAGCGGAAAAAGGAAAAGGAACTAGATGAAAGACTTTCCGCCTTCCAATCAGGGGGGAATTCAAGTGCGGCATTAAAGCTTGAGCATGATGACAGGCAAAGGCTTAAAGTCAACAGCCTGGAAGGGATGCTGGAGCAGCAGAACCACCAATATGAAAAAGTCCTTGCCAAATTTGAAAGACTGGAACAGGATGAGGCTCAATGGAAGAAACTTGTCGAGGAGCTATGCGGCCAGTTAAGAATCGCCGATCCAATTGGAGCCAATATGCCAGTAGAAGCCTTCCTTCTGATTGAAGAGTGCAAGAGCTTGATTGCGGAAAAGGCCCGCCTTTCTGGCAATATCATTTCCCTCAAAGAGAGGATGGCCGGGTTCGAAGAAGCAATATCCAGCCTGTCCAAATTCATTCCGGGAATTCCGGAAAACGAAGTCCGGCTTGCCTGCCATTATGCAAAAACAGCCCTTGAGGAAGCAAAGCGGAAAGTGGTCATTCGTTCTGAGAAAACTGCTGCCCTTGAAGAACTGGAGTATGATTTAAAAAAGGTTGAAAAGGAGAGATCATCTTATGAACAGGAGATGAGTGAACTTTTTGCCCAGGCGGATGCCGATAATGAAGAAGCGTATTATCTTCTTGGAGAAGAGGCCCGGAAACAAGAGGAACTTCGGGACAGGCTGAAGGAAGTGAAGAGGGAGCTGGCGTTATCGAGACTGGATCGTGAGGAAAGAGAAGGGCTTTTATCAGTCAGGAATGTCCATGAACATATTGAAGAAACAGCCAGGCAGCTTGTGGAAACGGAAAGGCGGCTGGAAGAAGCCAGAAACAGGCTTTCGGAAGTCCGTTATGAAATACAGGTACTTGAAGAAGGAGGGACTTATTCAGAAATTCTCCATAACTTCAGGCAAGCCCAATCCGATTTTGCGGAGGAGGCGAAGGAATGGGCTGTCCATATGCTTGCGAAGGAACTCTTGAATCGGACGGTTAACAGGTTCAAGGATTACCATCTTCCAAGATTGCTGAAAAAGGCAGGGGAATATTTGGAGTTTCTTACAGGAGGGAACTATAGTAAACTATTTGTCGCTCCTTCCGGAACCGGGTTCGTCATTCAAAGGGCAGACCACGTCCGATTCGAGGCAGATGAATTGAGCCAGGCTACAATGGAGCAAGTCTACGTCTCACTCAGGCTTGCCTTAGCCGAGACGATTTATGGAAAACTCTCATTCCCGCTTATTATTGATGACAGCTTCGTAAATTTTGACGGAGAGCGGGCAAGGCGGATGATTGAACTATTGAAAAAGGCGGAGGGACGCCAAATTCTGTTTTTTACGTGCCATGAGCATTTACTTGGCCATTTTGATGAAAATCAGATTTATCAAATGGGGAGAAAACCGGCAAAAATTCGTGGATGAAAGGGCAGTGCTGTATAATATAGTGGTTGTAATGGGAAGGAGTGACTTTAACGATGACAAAAAAAATACTAGAACACGAGACTGGCGAACAGGTAGAACAGTTTTTACTCATAAAAAGCTCAACTAAAGGGATTGCAAGCAATGGAAAGCCCTTCCTTACCCTGATTCTTCAGGATAAGAGCGGAGATATCGAGGCAAAGCTATGGGATGCGGGGGAAGAGGAAGAAAGAAATTATAGCGCGCAAAGCATTGTGAGGGTCTTGGGGGAAATTCAGAACTACAGGGGCAAAAATCAGCTGAAAATCCGCCAGATCCGGCCGGCTGGCCCTCATGATGGTGTGAAGCTTGAAGATTTCCTGGAGACGGCACCAATAAGCCGCGAGGAAATGGGCAGTAAACTGACGCAATATATTTTTGAAATGAAAAACCCTAACATCCAAAGAATTACCCGCCACTTGATTAAAAAGCATCAGCAAGCCTTCATGGAATATCCCGCTGCGACGAAAAATCACCATGAATTCGTTTCGGGGCTTGCCTATCATGTTGTCAGCATGCTTGATTTAGCAAAAGCGATCTCCAGCCTCTACCCAAGCCTTGACAAAGATTTGCTCTATGCGGGCATCATCCTGCATGATATGGGGAAGGTCCTCGAGCTATCCGGCCCGATTTCGACGGTTTATACTGTTGAAGGAAATTTGCTTGGCCATATAACGATCATGGTCAACGAAATCGGCAAAGCGGCGGATGAACTGGGGATCATTGGGGAAGAAGTGCTGATCCTCCAACATATGGTCCTTTCTCACCATGGCAAGGCGGAGTGGGGGAGCCCTAAGCCGCCATTAATTAAGGAAGCGGAAATTCTCCACTATATCGATAATCTGGATGCGAAAATGAACATGCTGGATGGCGCGCTTGAACGCGTTAAACCGGGCGAGTTTTCCGAAAGGGTTTTTGCTTTGGATAACCGTTCATTTTACAAGCCAGTTTTTCACAAATGACATGAGAGCCCCTGCGGCTCTTTTTTTTATACCTATTTGCAGCAGGCATATTTTGGCGCTGGCTGAATATGTATACTGTAGCGGACAAACCTAACAGGGAAAGGAGCAGGGACCATGACGATACCTTTTTGGATTTATACGATTATTCTAGGCATAGCGTTCAGTGCGGTGATGACTGTCAAAACAGGCAAAGAGGAACGGCGGATTGAAATGGATTTGATTGAAAAAGAAGGGGAAATTTATATGAGACGGCTCGAGCTCGAGAAAGAAAAGAGAGGCCTGACCGGCTGATTTTCGGGTGGAACCTGTTAAAATACATGAAAAAAGAGGGGGCCGCGTTGGTCCCCTCTTTAATGCTTTACATTATTGTGGTGCCGCTTCTGTTTTAAGGGCGTCTTTCAAGTCCTTGTCCTTAATTTTGACATCGGCCGCCTTAAGCTCCCTCTGCATAGCCGCATCGACTACTTCTGGTGTCAGTTTCTCTGTCTTTAGCTTGTGCTCGATTTCTTTTTTCATATCATCATACGATTTCTTTTCTTTTATATCAGTAACCTGGATGATGTGATAGCCAAATTGAGATTTGACTGGTCCGCTGATTTCATTTTTCTTCAGCTTTCCAGCCGCTTCTTCGAATTCTGGTACCATAGCACCGCTTCCAGGCTGGAACTCTGGAAGGGCTCCGCCGTTATTCTTCGTGCCTTCATCGGTTGAATATTCTTTTGCAAGATCCTCGAACTTAGCGCCCTTATCAAGTTTTTCCTTGACGGTTTTAGCGGTTGCTTCATCTTTAACGAGAATATGCCTGGATTTCACTTCCGGCTTGTAGTTGTCGTAGTACTCCTTCATTTCCTTCTCGGTTACCTTGACATCTTTAAGAGCCGCTTTTTCTTGCAAAGCCATAGTTCTGAACATTTTCTTTACTTCGTCTTGGTTATATTGGGCAAGATATCCTTCTGCTTGCTCCCCGTACATAGACTTGAATTCTTGAATCTTTTGATCGATTTCCTTATCGGTGACTTTATACTTGTCGGATAGGACTTTATCATATACGAGTTGCTGCAAAGCCTGTTCACCATAGTTTTCTTTCATCAATTCGTATAGCTCGTCTTTGGTGACATTTCCGGCTTTTGTTTCAGCAACATTCCCTCCGCCATTATTAGCGTTGTTACAAGCGCCTAGGGTCATAACCCCGCCGGTGAGAGCAAGGGCAAGCATCCATTTTTTCATGATGTATCTCTCCTAAAAGTAAATTTCCAGCAGGTTGTAAACCCACATCCCATACTATAACATAAATGGTCATAAGCAACAAAACTTAATGTGAGTCAGGATAAAGAGGATCAGAAGTAGTGAAGGAACCCACAGCCTGTCATAAAATTTAGAGTCAACCTGGACTCAGGCCTATTCGAAAAGGGATCGCGTTGAATAGTATATGGTAACTTTCCCGAAAAGGAGGTGCCGTTATGGGTCATGGAGGAGGATTTGGAGCAGGCTTCGCCTTAATTGTTGTCCTGTTTATTTTGCTTGTAATTGTCGGTGCTGCCTGGCTTTAATAAAAAAGGAACATGGAGGTTGATCCCCCCATGTTCCATTATTATTTTCAGCCGCTTCTTCAGGACTTGGAGACTGTGGAGTTCAAAATGCTGCCAAGATATCCCTTTAGGTAAACAAGACTTCTACATAGGAAGAAATCAAAAGGACTGTTACGAGTATATTTATCGTTCTGAATACCTTTCCCTGGTTTTCTTCAGGAATTTCCTTTTGGTCACAAAGGGAGGTTGTCAGTCTATTAATCGAAAATAAGATAAAGAAGGCGAATGCGCCGAAGAAGAATACCATTGAAGACTCCCCCATGCTTTTTCTACTGCTAATTTACAATACCAAATATTAATGTAAAAGAAAAGTTCGAAATCCTAATGAATCAAGATAAGTATGGAGGTTAAGGGTTTACTGTAAAGGTGAAAAAGTGAATAATAGAAGGAAAGAGCCAGGCTGAACGGGGGTTGCAAATGGAACTGAAGTACCTGATTGAACGGATTGAAACATTGGAATACCATATGCGGCTTGCAGCAGAAGCATTGGATAAGACGCCATATGAGTTCAATAAGCTTGTAATAGCCAACAATCTAACAAAAGATGAAACAAGCCGTCTCATTTCTTTATGTGAGGATATGCACAATCTTATGGAAGAACAAAAAGCGGAAGGTTTTTTGAATTTTCATCCGCTTTTTAAAGAATTTTCGTCGAAAATGACCCCAAAATTAAATCCTGATGAAGTGGTGGTGGCTTGCATAAAACAGCAGATGTTCCTGCCATTAATGAATGAATTCAAAAAGTTCATTTAAACGGTTTCAATTCTCTCGGGGGTCTTTAAATAAAATTAGACCAGCTCTTCGGACTTATTATTCTTACGGAGCTTTCCTTCTTCTTCGACAAACTCACATTCAATGTTATGGAACGATTTTTCGAAAATTTCCATGAAGTCATCCCCATAAATATTGCGGACAATCGCCATCATCTCAATGATATCTGGAAACTTGCCATACAGTTCCCTTAACGGCATCGCGCCAGAAAAAACAGAGTTGCTTCCAGGGTCATATGCTTCCATAAGCTCAAGCAGGATGGATTCACCGTGCTCGGTCAGCTGGATATACGTATTTCTTTTGTCATTTTCCTTTTTCGAGAATTGGAGGAGGCCTCTTTCTTCCAGTTTTTTAGAAAAATTGAAGGCGGTCGAAACGTGCATCACCCCGAATTTGGCAACATCTGAAATCGAGGCGCCATTTAGATGATACGCAATCCAAAGAATATGATGTTCGTTAATGTTCAAATCGTACGGCTTAATCCATTGCTGCCAGTCCTTTTCCACGGATTTCCATAGAGCCTTGCTTAATTGAGCGATTCTTTGGCTAAACAGCATCGCTTCCTTAATGCTATATTGTTTTTCAGCCATTCTTCTCCTCACCTCTTTTAAAATATGGGCGGCAACTCCCAACTCCCCCGAATTAAAATGCCGCCGGCAATCCCCATTGAATGAAACAGATACCGTCAGAAGTATTGCATATTCATATAATAGTGTTTTTTCTATATTAACATTATGCCAATAAAATAAAAATTAATAAAGTACAAATTTACTAAATTTTTAGAAATTGAATAGATTTTATGCTTAAAAGGTTAAATTTTGAAAAAAACCCTCCCCTGCTATGGGCAGAGGAAGGAATGGTCCACTATTGAAGGATTACTGGAGGCTCCGTTTTTCCGTCTCATCCTTATTGTTTGATGGCGAGTGTGCTGCCAAATCATTTTCAAGCTGGCTGATCACCGTTTCAATTTCTTTTATTTCTTTTTGGATTTCAATCTGCTGGGGGAGAGTTTCAGCTTTCCATCTGCCTATGGACGTATTCACTTCTTTGATAAAGTGGGAAACGTGAACCCTGCCTTCCTTAGTTGCATAAGCAGAGGCATCTTTGACATCCATAATGCTCTGTTTCAAATCTTTTAATTGGCTTATGAAAGTATCCTTGCTATTTTTCAGTGCTTCCCTTGTATCCTTTCCGGCCTGAGGCACGGTAAATAAAGTCGCCAAGCCGGCGGCAGCGCCTCCAAGCAGGAATCCATAAAGGAATCTTTTTGCTCCCATAACAGTCAACACCCTCTCTGATTGATTGCTTTCCTATATTTTACCCAATATATGAATAGCATGCCAAATTTGGCCATAATCATTAATAACACAAAAAATAGCGGCTAAACCTCCTGCGTTCATTCTTGAAGTAGGCATATGGGAGGTAAAGGAGGTTTCACAAATGGGAGCGGCGGCTGTTATTTTCTTTCTGGCAGGCGTTTTTCTGTTAGGGGGAATGCTCTATAATATGGCCTTGTATAAAAAGCCGGGAATGTATCCTCCAAAAAGGGTTATCAAAAAACGCGCCTCTATTCTCGCCTCAGGATTGGGGATATTTGTCATATTCTGTTTGTTGATTATTTTTCTTAAATAATGGAGGCAATTGGAAATGGGGCGAAATGAGGAAGATCATGAGGTAAAGTCAAAAAAAGAATCCGGGCGTATGCCCGGATTCTGTCATTCTAATTTTACTTTTGCTCTTGGACAGCAGCAGGTACAGGAGTGAAACCTGTCCGTTTAATCACTGACCTAACAATTGGATAAATAACAGCGATGATAATTGTGTTCAGCACGACTGTTGGAAGAACCACGGCGACAAACAGTGCTCCAAACGTCATGGACCCTGGAAGTCCGGCCGTGAAAAGGGCTGTGCCCAAAAATACCGATCCAGAGACAACCGTGCAGACAGCTGTCAAAGACGCAGCAGCAACAACTGTGTGGCTGTACTTTTTAACTGCCAGGAACAGAAGGTAAAAAACAAACGCGGTCACTAGCTTGTCAATGATATTTGGTACCTGGCCGGCTGGAAAAGTAGTCGTCAGTGCGGATAACACGCCTGTTACAATTCCGACAAGCAGGACATTTTTCTTTTCAGGGAAAAGCATAATCCCTAAAAACATCATCGTTAGCATCATATCCGGTTTCATGCCATTTCCAATCCCCGGAATGACAGCATGCAACACTGCACCAATCCCCATTAATAGAGACAGCGCAACAAGATTTTTCGTATTCATTTCTCATCTCTCCTCTGCTTTTCTAAGCTAATTTGGTTCCTCCTGCAGTGCGCTCTTTGCCTGCAGCGAAAAACTTAAAGCCATTATAGCATAAATACTGTAAAAGAATAAAGTGTAAATTTTCTGATTTTAGTGCCCTTACTTAACATGGCTGCCGATTGCTTTTGCCATATTGTTGAGGTCTTCGAAAGTATAATCGTCCTGATGAGTCTTCCAAACGGACCCAAATCCATCGCCCTTTCCATAGCGGGGGAGAAGGTGGAGGTGGAAGTGGAAAACCGACTGGCCGGCCTCTTCTCCGTTATTATTCAACGTATTCAGGCCGATTGGGGAATACTCTTCTTTTAAAGCACTGGCAATAGCGGGTACGGCCTTATATAAATTCGCCGCGATTTCCGGGGTCAATTCATAAATATTTTCCTTATGTACTTTTGGAATGACCAATGTATGCCCCTTGGTAACCTGGCTGATATCAAGAAAAGCCAGTACGTGCTCGTCCTCATAAACCTTGGCGGACGGAATATCCCCTTTGATAATTTTGCAAAAAATGCAGTTGTCCATCGTTTCACAACCCTTCCTCTCTTTTACCGGTATTTTAGCATATCCGGCAGGGCAAACAAAGAGAAGGGCAGGAACCGTATAGGTATCCCGCCCTCGTGAAGGGGAAACATCTTCTTGTTATCGTCTTCGTTCAGGAAGTTTCTTTGACAAACACCTCATTTGACTCAGAAATGTCCAGGCAAATACCTACATTGTCCAAGCGAACCATCTCCAAACATTTATTAGTTGGTTATAACAAATATTTTTGTTTGATGGTTTCTTTGATGAACACCTCATTTGCAAAAATGCCATCTGCGGTCCAGACGGTCCGGTGTGCTTTAGACTAAGGCCTGTGCAAAACAACCATCCCCTCACTTAAACGTTAAATGAAGCAGCTTTTATTGAATGGAAACTGTCTTTGACAGACACCCCTTTTCAATTTTGGAGCTGATTCCCCTTCAAATATTAGGATGGCCTGAAAAAGGGGGATTATGAGTGGCAGGAGCTGCCAGTTTTCAATTTCCAATCAACAGCTCATCATTTCGCTATGGGAGCTATTTTTGTTAAAATAGATGGTATTAAGCTAGGAAGGGCGTTTGCCATGTCTTTATTAACGATTCATGACTTAACTGGCGGTTATACGAAAAATCCAGTATTGAAAAATGTATCTTTTGAAGTCGGTGCCGGGGAACTCGTCGGCCTGATCGGCCTGAACGGGGCCGGGAAGAGTACGACGATCAAGCACATCATCGGCCTTTTGGAGCCGCATGCGGGCAAAATCGAAATTAATGGAAAATCCTTTTCAGGTAACAAGGAAAAGTACCGAAGGCAGTTTACCTTTATTCCGGAGACACCGATTCTTTATGAAGAATTGACACTCGAGGAACACCTCGAACTGACAGCGATGGCTTATGGCCTTGATCGGAGCGAATATAAAAAGAGAATGCCGGCCCTGCTGAAGGAATTCCGGATGGAGAAAAGGCTGAAATGGTTTCCGGCGCATTTTTCCAAAGGGATGAAGCAAAAGGCGATGATTCTATGCGCGTTTCTCGTCGAGCCATCACTGTATATTGTTGACGAACCTTTCGTCGGGCTAGATCCGCTTGGCATCCAGTCGCTTCTTGATCTAATGGCAAAAATGAAAGCGAGTGGCGCTGGCATCCTTATGTCAACCCATATCCTCGCCACTGCCGAACGATATTGCGACCGATTTGTCATCATCCATGAAGGCCGGATCCGGGCAAAAGGGACCCTCGAGGAATTGAGAAACGAATTCGGAATGCCAGGTGCGACGCTGGATGATTTGTATATCCAGCTGACAAAGGAAGAGAGCCATGTTTGACGGCAACCGGCTTTGGAAGGAGCGGGCCGGGCGGAGGACTAAAGAGCTCGGGCGCTACCTTAAATATATTTTTAACGGCCATATTGTCATTGTCCTGCTGTTTTTGCTCGGAACTGCGGCGTACTACTACCAGGAATGGCTAAAGACACTCGATACTGGTTTCCCATCGGAAGCCATTGGTGCGCTTTTGTTCGGATTGTTTCTTACGTTAAGCCCTGTTTATAATTTCCTCAAGGAACCGGATAAAGTATTCCTTCTCCCGCTTGAGGAAAAGCTGAGTGGATTTTTCCTACGCTCCGCGATTGTCAGCGGACTTTTGCAAGGATATGTGCTCCTAATGCTTCTGGCGCTATTCATGCCCCTTTTTGCAAAAACAGGCGGCATAGGCTTCACGATGTTTTTCCCAGCCCTTTTGCTATTGCTTGCTGTAAAAGTGTGGAACCTTGCTGCGCAATGGAAAGCAGCCTATTTGACGGATTCGTCGGGAAACCTTGCTGACCAGGTTGTCCGTTTTTTCCTTAATGCCGTATTTAGCTATTTCCTTTTTAAAGGGAACGGCCTTTTGTTCCTCTTACCGGTTGCGGGAATCATGCTAGCCTATCTTGCATACTTCACGTCTGCCGCAAAAGGGAAAGGGCTCAAGTGGGAAGCGCTGATCGCCGGGGAAGAAAAAAGGATGATGGCTTTTTACCGGCTCGCAAACTTGTTTACCGATGTCCCTCATTTGAAGGAAAGTGTTAAGAGAAGGCGGTGGCTGGACTTTTTGCTGTCAGGAATTCCTTTTGCACAGAAAAGGGCGGCGCTCTATCTGCTTGCGAGGACGTATCTTCGCGCCGGCGACTATTTGGGGCTTTCAGTCAGGCTTGCGGTCATTGGCTCGCTCGGAATCATGCTGATTTCCTACGGGCCGGGCCAGATTTTCTTTTCCCTGCTGTTCCTTTATTTAACTGGATTCCAGTTAATGCCCCTGGCAGCCCATCATGAAAACAATCTTTGGAGCGAACTGTATCCTGTTCCGGCGTCTACAAATAGGGAGGCCTTCCAGCGCCTGCTCTATCTGGTCATGGCAGCTCAGACAGCCATTTTTGCCATAGTTGTTCTCTTAAGAGGAGACTTTTTGGCGGGGCTTGGCATTTTATCCGCCGGGGGCGCCTTTACCTTCGGATTTGTGAGATTTTACAGTGTCAGAAAACTGAAAACATGATCCCTTTCGCTTTGAAAGGGATTTTTTTCATCAGTTGAAAGGTGTTGTTTTTGAAACCAATGAACTGTTTTTACGTAAAGAGGGTAATACTCTAAAAGGGGGTATGAACTTGTGAAAGAATATGAAGAAGCGGTGAATGGAGAAGTTATCGAGTGGAAGCGGAAATTATCCGCGCGATCGAGCATGTTCAACAGGCTGTCCAGGAAAGCTCAAGTTAAAGTCAACAGCCTTATACCGGAAAAAGTCCATATCGCCATGACGGAAGCGATCAAAGGCATGGTTAAAGCTACCCTAGCCGGGTCGAATTTTACAACGAAAAAGCCCTCGGAGCCGCGTCTTGCCCTTAAAGGAATGGATGAAGAGGCAAGAAAGAAAATAAATGTGTTCCAAAAAACAGCGATGATTGAAGGAGCAGGAACAGGCGCGGGCGGAATTTTGCTTGGCTTGGCAGACTTCCCGCTGCTTCTGACGATAAAAATGAAATTCCTGTTCGAGCTCGCTTCGGTTTATGGGTTCAATACGGAGAAATATGAAGAAAGGCTGTTCCTGCTGCATGTCTTTCAGCTTGCTTTTTCCAGCGATGAAAAACGGTTTGAAACACTGGATGTTATTGATAACTGGGAAGAAAGAAAATCGACACTCGCTGATATGGATTGGCGTGAGTTTCAGCAGGAATACAGGGATTACATCGACCTCGCAAAAATGCTGCAGCTCGTTCCCGGAATCGGCGCGGTTGTCGGGGCGGTTGCGAACAACAAGCTGCTTGGGCATTTAGGGGAAACAGCGATGAATGCGTACAGGCTGAGGATTTTGAAGGACGGTATCCGGGAATAGGATGGAAATGCTTGCGGGTATCCTGTCCTGTGCGGGGGGATAGGAAGCGAACTATTCGCCTATCGGTTAGGTGCGGTCAATTAGGATTGGTCTATTCGCTTGTAAACTTGATTAGCGAACCGTACGGTCGAATAGGACTGGTCTATTCACCTGTGAACTTGATTACTTGACCCGTACGGTCGAATAGAATCGGTCTAATCGCCTGTGAACTTGATTACTGGCTCGGTTCGGTCGAATAGACTTGGTCTATTCTCCTGTGAGCTTGATTAGCGGTCCGATACGGTCGAATAGAATTGGTCTATTCACCTGTGGATTGGATTATCGGTGGTGTTCGGTCGAATAGACTTGGTCTATTCACCTGTGAGCTTGATTAGCGGTCCGATACGGTCGAATAGAATCGGTCTATTCACCTGTGAGCTTGATTAGCGAACCGTACGGTCGAATAGAATCAGTCTAATCGCCTGTTGGGAGTGCAAGCATATGGATGTGAAATCGGACAGGGGACACTGGGGGAATGGAGGCTTGGATAAGTGCATTTTGCAAAAAGGAAAGCCGTACTGATTGGAATTGCGTTTTCAATCCTGATTATTTTAATGCTTCTTCCGGGCGTGCTCCAGGACCGCCACCTGCTGATTGATACTGCTGGCAAAAGTCTGCTGGCTCCAGTGCCGGATGGGCTGGATCCTTTGTTTATCAGTATCACCCATCTTGGCGACAGGAAAGGCGTTGGCATTACAGCGCTCATCGTGCTCATGTGGCTGCTATTCAAGCGGCGAGACTTTTTTGCGATGGGGATATTTGCAATGGGAGTGGCCCTCGGCAATGAACTGAATAAATTGCTAAAGGAGCTGATTGGGCGCGAGCGGCCCGACCTTGAGCACCTTGTCCATGTGAAAAGCCTAAGTTTTCCGAGTGGCCATGCAATGGTCAGTTCCATCCTTTACATCTTGATTGCTTATTTTTTGACGAGAGAGTATACGGGAAGGAAGGCGAAGTTCTGGATATACGGGCTATCTGGCAGCATGATCCTGCTGATTGGGGCGAGCAGGGTGATTCTGAACGTGCATTATCCGTCTGATGTGATTGGTGGTTATGCTTTTGGATTCATTTGGGCTTCCTGCTGGATTTACCTGTATTCCGCGCTGCGGATAAAATATTCCTGGCTTTCGCCAATTAATAAACAAACGTAAAACAGCCTCGGTGAACCGCACGCCGTTAGTGGAATGCAGTTCATGGAGGCTGTTTTTTATTTTGCGAGGAGTGAAGGTTTTAGAAAAGGCAGGAGCTTAAATAAGGAACATCGCTGCGATTGTTGTAACGGTAAGACCGATAATAACAGGGAGAAGGTTCCTTCTTGCGAGTTCGAAAGGATCGACATTACAGATGGCCGCAGCCGGAATTAGCGCCCATGGGACGAGTGTTCCGCCACCAACCCAAATTCCTGCGATTTGCCCAAGGGCAGTAAGTGTTGCCGCTCCCTTTCCGATTGATACGGCAAACAGTCCGGCGACCGAACCTGCTAGTGAAATGCCGGAAAAGCCTGAACCATCGAGCCCGGTAATAGCTCCGACGGTTGTAAGCGTCACGGCGGCGATTTCTTTGCTTAATGGAACGACGCTAGCCAGGGCGATGCCAAGGTCATTGACGATTCCGTGTGAGGTTTTAGGCAAGTAATCGCCAATGATTTTGCCAAAACCGGCGTCTCCGAGATAGAAGAAAGCAGCGATCGGGATGACCGGGCCGAACACTTTAAAACCAAATTGGAAACCGTCAATCAAGTAGGCGGTTGTTTTTTCGAGTCCCTTATTTTTATGGGCAGCCAGGGTGATGGCGAGAAGAATGAAGATCGATGTTCCGCCAACGAGGGCTGTTGCGTCCCCGCCTTGGAGGTCCAAGACAAACATCACCGCAACATCAATGGCAAAAAGGATCGGGACAAATATGGCGAAGAAGCGTTTTTGCCCGGCAGAAAGGAGATTTTCACCAGTCTTGGCCTGCTGTGAAGTCCCACCTGGTACGACCCCTGTTGAGCCTGTGAGTTTTCCGCTTCTCATATCGCGCTTCAGGAAATAAAAAGCGGTTAGGGTTGTGACGGCACCCATGATGAAAACAAGAGGGATGCTTGCGCCGAGCACCTCACTTACCGGAAGTCCGGCCGCATCTGCTGTCAATTTCGGAGCAGCCTGGATGACAAAATCACCTGAAAGTGCGATGCCGTGGCCGAACAGGTTCATCGCCATGGCGACGCCAAGAGCGGGGAGCCCCGCCCTGATGGCTACCGGCAAGAGGACCGCGCCGAGAAGAGCGACTGCTGGCGATGGCCAGAAAAACCAGGAAATGACCATCATCAGAATCCCGATTGTCCAGTAAGCAAGGGTCGAATTCCGGATGAGTTTTGTAAACGGTGAAATCATGACATCATTGATGCCGGTGGTGGTCAAGGTTTTGCTCATGGCCACAATAATCGAGATGACAAGAATTGTGGACAGCAATTCTGTGATAGCGTAGATGAAACTATTAAACACACTGCTGACCGACCCGCTTAGCGAACCGGTCGCCGTGATGGCGATCAGGAAAATGCCGGTGATGCAGATCAGCGATGTATCGCGCCGCATGACCATAAAGCCGATGATAAGGCCGATAAAGACAACATATATCCAATGGAGAGCTGTAAGCTCCGCTACCATGCTGGTATCCTCCCTTCATGCATCCTAATGGGTAGGCGAACGACCCAATCGGGATGTAATACAGAATATGAAAATAGGGAGAAGTGGTGAAAGGAAATAGCATGGTAGGGAGCAGGAAGCCGGCCGCAAGTAATCCCGCTTTGGATAATAATAGCGACAAAGAAAAAAACGGGGCAAGGGCCCCGTTCCGTCACTCAGAAATGTAGTATTTTGTGATATAGGATTTACCGGAAAAAATACTTGGCCCGGATTCTTCCTTAGGGGCGCCGTGTGATTTCCCGAAGGAATTTGAATTTTTCCAGTTTTCAAAGGCTGCTTCGTCTGCCCATGCTGTCAAAATGACATACGTATTTGATTTAATCGGCCTCAGGACCCGAATGGCCTGGAAACCGGGCGATGATTCGATTTTTCCGGCACGGTTTTTGAAGCGATATTCAAATACAGGCTTTCCTTCTTCCGTGACAGGAATATTGTTCATCACAACCATTCCCGGATTTCCCAGTTCTCCGACAGACTCGAGCACCTCGTATTTTCGCGGCGAAGCAAAGACCGTTTTTCCTTCCGTCTCGTGGACAAGCAGCGCGCCGTCCTCCCCGGTCATAAGCACCATGTTCTCACCGCTGTGCTTTTCAGCCAGCCTTTCCAAAAAATCATAAGTTCCCGCAGTCATGTACAAATTCATCCAAATCAGCTCCACTTCTATATTATTAAGCCGCAGAAAACTTTCCGTAGAATGGCGGCTTCGTACGTAAATAAATGGGGTGAGGCAGCGGACTCTTCAGCGGCTCTTCCTGGGAGGCACGAGCAGCATACCGCGTTTTATGCGCCATTTCCGGCTGGGTATGCGCTATTTCAGGTGGTTAATGCGTCATTTCCGGCAGTTAATGCGCTATTTCCCGCAACTTATGCATCGTTTCTGGCGGTTAATGCGTCAACTTACGTGGTTTATTATCCAAATTCAGCAGCGTATTATCCAATTTCGGGGTTTTATTATCCAAATTCAGCAGCGTATTATCCAATTTCGGGGTTTTATTATCCAAATCCAGCAGCGTATTATCCATTTTCGGGGTTTTATTATCCAAATCCCGCAGTGTATTATCCGAAATCAGAGCTTTATTATCCAAATCCAGCAGCCCAGAACAGTCCCCTGTTTCATTTTCCCGATTATTACAGATGTGCAAACGTAAATACGACTTTTTTTTGACAGTTGGTTGGGAGGTGTGTACACCTTTCAGATTAACAGATATAGTGAAATGAGACTAAATCTGTAAAGTTTTTGTTTTTATGGTGGTTATATTAGAATGTTAGTTGAGAGATTGTGAAAGGTGGAAACTGAGATGAGAGAAATCAATGAGACATTTTTGAAGGCAGCGAGGGGTGAGAAGACAGGACATGTTCCAGTTTGGTATATGCGCCAGGCGGGACGTTCCCAGCCTGAGTACCGGGCGATTAAGGAAAAGTATTCCCTGTTTGAAATTACCCACCAGCCTGAATTGTGTGCATATGTTACCCGCCTTCCGGTTGAGCAATATAATGTCGATGCGGCCATTTTATATAAAGATATTATGACTCCACTTCCGGCGCTTGGTGTTGACGTGGATATTAAAGCAGGCATCGGGCCAGTTATTTCTAACCCTGTCAGGTCGCTTGCGGATGTAGAAAAACTAGGAGAAATCAATCCTGAGGAAGATGTTCCTTATGTCATTGAAACAATCAAAATCCTGACGCAGGAACAGCTTAATGTGCCTCTGATCGGCTTTTCAGGTGCGCCATTTACCCTGGCGAGCTATATGATCGAGGGCGGCCCATCAAAGAATTATAATAAAACGAAGGCATTCATGTACGCTGAGCCGAAAGCGTGGTTCGCGTTGATGGATAAGCTGGCCGATACGACGATCACTTATGTGAAAGCACAGGTGAAAGCTGGCGCGCGTGCCATCCAGATTTTTGATTCATGGGTTGGCGCCCTAAATGTAGCGGATTACCGCTATTATATTAAACCAGTCATGGAGCGGATTTTCACCGAACTCAGGAAGGAAAATGTCCCATTGATCATGTTCGGCGTTGGTGCAAGCCATCTGGCCGTTGAATGGAACGACCTGCCTCTTGATGTAGTCGGGCTGGACTGGAGACTGCCGATCAGCGAGGCACGGAAGCTTGGCGTCAATAAGCCTGTCCAGGGGAACCTTGATCCGGCCATACTTCTTGCCCCATGGGAGTTCATTGAAGAACGCGCCAGGGAAATTCTTGATCAGGGCATGACCCAGCCAGGGTACATTTTCAACCTTGGCCATGGTGTATTCCCGTCTGTTAACCCGGAAACACTAAAAAGGCTCACCGCGTTTGTACATGAATATTCGGCTTCTAAATTAAGCCGTTCATAATTAACACTACTTTAGAAGTGTAAATGGTGGTATGCGGCCGTTTTTTTTGGCAAAATAGAATGGGATTGTCATGCGGCAGGGAGAAATCCCTGCCGATTGCGGTTATTCATCAATTAAAACTACTACATAAACCACCGGTTAAACCCGGGACAATAAGAGGTGTGGAAAATGGCAAAAAAGAAAATGGGTCTCCTCGTCATGGCTTATGGAACTCCATATACCCTCGATGATTTGGAGCGCTATTATACACATATCAGGCGCGGCCGGAAGCCTTCTCCTGAAATGCTGGAGGAGCTGCGGGGGCGCTATGAAGCGATTGGCGGTATTTCTCCACTTTCCCATATTACCGAGGATCAGGCAGAAGGACTGGAAGCCCGCCTCAATTCGATTCAGGATGAAATTGAATTTAAAATGTACCTTGGACTCAAGCATATCGAACCGTTCATCGAGGATGCCGTGAAACAAATGCACGAGGACGGAATTGAAGAAGCGGTCAGCATCGTATTGGCACCGCATTTTTCCACCTTTAGCGTCAAGTCCTATAATGGCCGGGCGAAAGAGGAAGCCGAAAAGCTCGGCGGCCCCCAAATCCAATCCGTTGAAAGCTGGTATGATGAACCGAAATTTATTGGATATTGGGCAACAAAGGTGAAGGATGTATTTGAAAAAATGCCGGCAGATCAACGTGAAAAAGCTGTTCTGATTGTTTCAGCCCACAGCCTGCCGGAACGGATCCTCCAGTCGGGTGATCCATACCCTGACCAACTAAACGAAACGGCCGATTTGATCGCGGCCGGGGCAGGCATAAAGAATTATGCTGTTGGCTGGCAAAGTGCAGGCCAGACTCCAGAGCCTTGGCTTGGCCCTGATGTCCAAGATCTGACTAGGGAACTTTATGAAAAGGAAGGCTATAAGGCGTTCGTGTATGTGCCTGCGGGCTTTGTGTCCGACCATCTCGAAGTTCTTTATGATAATGATTATGAATGTAAAGTCGTCACGGACGAAATTGGCGCTGCCTATTACCGTCCGGAAATGCCGAATGCGAAGGAAGAGTTTATCGACGCCATCGCAACCGTCATTATGGATAAGTTAAAGAACGGAAATTAGAATAAAAGCAAAGAAGAGGCGATATCCGTGGAGGAAGGGAAAAAAAGAGTCCTAATTATTGGGGGAGGCATGGCAGGGCTGACAGCTGCCTACTACCTTCAGAAAATAGCACGCGAAAAGAACCTGCCTCTTGAAGCAGTCCTCTTGGAAGCGTCCCACCGCCTCGGCGGCAAGATGCAGACGGTCATCAAGGACGGATATGTCATTGAGCGCGGCCCAGATTCCTTTTTGGCACGGAAAACGAGCATGTCAAGGCTTGCAGCAGAAGTTGGTATGAAGGACGAGCTGATCAGCAATTCAACCGGGAAATCCTATGTCCTTGTAAAGGAAAAGCTTTATCCAATGCCCGGCGGTTCCATTATGGGGATTCCGACTGAAGTTGGCCCATTTATTACGACTGGTTTATTTTCAGTGCCGGGAAAACTGCGCGCGGCAGCCGATTTTATTTTGCCAAAATCACCTGCGGGACAGGATCAGTCATTAGGGCGCTTCTTCAGGCGGAGACTCGGGAATGAAGTGGTGGAAAACCTTATCGAGCCGCTGCTGTCGGGTATTTATGCAGGGGATATCGACCAAATGAGCCTGATGGCGACATTCCCGCAGTTCTACGAAGTGGAACAGAAAAACCGCAGTCTGATTCTCGGCATGAAAAAGTCTTCTCCAGCCCCGGCCAAAAAACGGGATGAAAGCGGCAAAAAAAGAAGCGGCGGATTCCTTACCTTCAAGACAGGCCTGCAATCGTTCGCAGAGGCTATTGAAGCAAAACTGGAGCCCAATTCCATCTTAAAAGGACTGAAAGTAAAGAGTGTTGCGAAGGAAGACGGCTTCTATGAAGTTGTCTTGAACAATGGGGAGTCCCTGATTGCTGACTGTATTATTTCAGCCGTTCCCCATCATGCGGCCCAGTCGATCTTTTCGGAATACAGCTTTTTCGACCCGTTGAAGGACGTACCTTCCACATCGGTTGCAACAGTCGCGATGGCGTTCCCGGAAAGCGCGATTAAAGAGGACATTGACGGGACAGGGTTCGTCGTTTCACGGAATGCCGATTATACGATCACCGCTTGTACGTGGACGCATAAAAAGTGGTCCCATGCGGCACCGGAAGGAAAGGCGCTGCTACGCTGCTACGTAGGGAAGTCCGGCGATGATACAATCGTCGATTTATCTGATGACCAAATCGTGAGGATCGTCCTGGAAGACTTGAATAAAATAATGAAAATTGAGGGCATCCCTGAATTTGTCATTGTTTCAAGGTGGAAGGATGCCATGCCACAATACACCGTCGGCCACAGGCAGCGGCTTGAAACGTTGAGGGAACACTTATCGGCGGAATTGCCGGGGGTATTCCTTGCTGGTGCTTCTTTCGGGGGAGTCGGTCTGCCGGATTGCATTGATCAGGGAGAAGCGGCAGTAAGGGATGTTTTGGAATACCTGAAATTATCCCAGTCTTAATTGGGGAACCCAAAATGGTTGAATATCTAATAACATAGCTGAAGCATTAATCGATGCGCGGGGAAACCCGCGCATTTTCTTATTTGGTCTGCAAAATTGGCCCCTTAGTACATTGGTGCAAGAAGGATAATTATCCTACCGGCGGAATAGGATGAACTATCAACCAAAAAGAAGGTGGCCCTACTGAAAAGAAATATTGAGAACCTTCCGATTCAACAGCTTCTGTTTACACCATACAGGATGGAGACCGGAGTGCCTCCGGAATTTTCACCTGTTTATGCTGCTTCCAATCCCCCTGTGCCTCCTTTTTTGCCAAGCCGGAAGATTGGAAGATTTTCTGGTGACCCCTCGCTGAATCAGCAGGAGATCACTTTAAAAAGCAATTTTGCAAAGGGGGGCTAAAAGGGTGGCTTGGGAATCGTCGAGAGTGGATATGAATATTTACTCCTTGCTTTTGCAAAACCAGTTTGATATACTACTTTTTGTACAAAATGACTGATTTGTTCAAACGGTCATTTTTTGATAAAAAGAGTCTGTTATGACTGGAGGTGGGGCATTGTCAATCGACAGGAGGCAGCATATTATTGAAGCTGCGACAAAGTCATTCTCGTTATTCGGCTATAAGGCCACAACAATGGATCAGGTAGCTAGGCTTGCCAATGTTGGAAAGGGCACCATTTATACTTTTTTCAAAAATAAAGAAGAGCTGTTCGATGAAATCATTACTTCCCTTATCAAGGAAATGAAAAGGGAGGCAGATGAAGCCTTTAAACCCGGGCTTTCCTTCCATGAGAATGTCCATCGCTCATTGTATAAAATGCTGGAGTTCCGCAAAGAGCATCAGCTGACAATTAAGCTTTTTCAGGAAGAAAAGGAAATGGGAACGCCCGCAGTTATGGAAGTACTCGCCACACTTGAACAGGCGATTCTCAACTATATGAAGGAAAAAGTGAAGGCTGCCATCAATAGCGGAGAAATTGGCGAATGCGATCCGGAAGTAACAGCTTTTATTATTTTAAAGCTTTATGTGTCATTGATTTTTGATTGGGAGAAATATCATCAGCCACTTGAAAAAGAAGAAATCGCCCGCATTTTTGAAAGGTATATCTTCCAAGGGCTGAGAAAGAACAATTAAATAATGCTTTGCGCTTGGGATTATCAAACCGATTGGTAATCCCTCATTTAAGCTTTGGAATGACTGATTGAACAAAACGGTCACTTATTATCAGGAGGTCAAATTAGTGAAAAACATCATGATTAAACAGGAAATGGCAGCTATTTTGAAAAACAGAAAGCTTCTGATTCCAATCATTGCCGTTATGTTCATTCCTGTTTTATATGCGGGAATGTTCCTCTGGGCTTTCTGGGATCCTTATGCAAAACTCGCCGATTTACCCGTCGCCGTCGTCAACAGTGATACGGGGGCCGAGTTTAATGGAGAAGACCTCCAGCTTGGAAATGATCTTGTTGATAAATTGAAAGACAGTAAGGAATTTGATTTTGAGCTAGTAGGAAAAGAACAGGGATATAAGCAGTTGAAGAACCAGAAATACTATATGCTGATTGAAATCCCCGCCGACTTTTCCGAAAATGCAACTACCTTGCTTGATGAAAATCCTGAAAAACTAAAACTGATTTATGTGCCGAATGAAAGCTACAACTTCCTATCGGCGCAAATTGGCGGGACCGCGGTTGATAAGATAAAAGCTTCCCTTTCGGAAAAAGTGACTGAAACATACGCGGAAACAATGTTTGATAAAATTGGCGACCTGGCCGATGGAGTGAAAAAGGCCAGCGAAGGTGCCGGACAAGTTAGTGACGGATCGTCTGAATTGCAGGCGGGTTCTGCCCAATTGAATGATGGGCTTAAGACTCTTGCCGGCAAAGCGGTTGAATTTTCCGAAGGCGCCAATAAGCTTAATGCCGGCGCCGCCAAGGTCAGTGAAGGAAATAAACAGCTTGCCTCTGGCATGGCGGAACTCCAGGGCGGGCATCAGAAGATTACAGCCGGAGCCGAACAGGTGAAAGCAGGCGCGGACCAGCTTGCATCAGGAGCTGCGCGTTCCAGGGAAGGGCTTGAGATGCTGAAAGGTAAGCTCCCAGCGATGATGGAAGGGACTGACAAGCTCCAACAGGGTGCAAATGCCTTGAATGCGAAAACGGGTGAATGGCAAAAAGGTTCACAGGCAGCTGCTTCTGGCGCCGCATCACTCAATGCAGGCATCGATGAACTTGTCCAGGGGCTGCAGCCGATGCTCGCAAGCCTTCCAGAACAGCAGCGTAAAGTATATGAAGAAAAGTTGGCCGCACTTAAAGCCGGAAGCTCCCAGCTGGCAGTCGCAACAGGCCAGCTGAGCGATGGCGCGGGTAAAATTCAGGCAGGAACTTCAACGCTAGCCGGGGGCCTCGCTGATTTGAAAAACGGAGAAGTACAGGCCAGCCAAGGAGTGGATGCTCTTGCAAAAGGAAGCAGTGAGCTTGAAGCTGGTGCGAAAAAACTATCCGAAGGACAGGGACAAGTCGTTTCCGGTTTAAAAACCTATGAGGCGGAGTTTGCGAAAGCGAAAGCGGGAGCTGATGAATTGGCCGCCGGTTCTTCCGAGCTGTCAGGCGGAACAAGCCAACTGGCCGCTGGTACGGGCGCCCTTAAAACAGGTACTGGAAAGCTTGCCGATGGTTCTGAACAACTGGCAAAAGGCACATCTGAATTGGCCGCCGGTTCCAAAGAACTTGCTGACAAACTTTCAGACGGAGCAAATGAAGCATCCGGGGTGAAGGCCGATGATAAAACGTACAATATGATGGCCGATCCGGTTAAAGTGAAAAACGAGAAAATCAATGAAGTGCCAAACTATGGGACAGGCTTTGCTCCATACTTCCTGTCACTCGGATTGTTCGTCGGCGCCTTGCTGCTTTCAATCGTATTCCCATTAAGGGAAGCGGCGGGAACCCCGAGAAACGGGTTAAGCTGGTTCCTCGGCAAGTTCGGCATTCTCGCCGGCATTGGCGTTGTCCAGGCCTTGCTTGCGGACGCCATCCTTTTAGGCGCGCTGGGGATCCATGTTGAAAGCATTCCATTATTCATTCTGTTCTCAATCGTAACGAGCCTGACATTCATCACACTCATCCAGGTTCTTGTGACAACACTTGGCGATCCTGGCCGTTTCCTGGCCATTATCATTTTGATTCTACAGCTGACAACAAGCGCTGGTACATTCCCGCTTGAATTGATCCCGGGCTTCCTGCAGCACTTCAATGCATTTTTGCCAATGACCTACTCAGTGGCCGGATTCAAGGCAGTCATCTCAAGCGGTGATTTCGCCTTTATGACGCAAAATATGCTTGTGCTGATTGGATTCAGCGTTGTGTTCGCGCTTGGAACATTGGGCTATTTCATCACAATGCACAAAAAGAAATACGCCATTTTGGCGAACTAAAATAAAAGCGGCTGCCAGGCTGATCCTGGCAGCCGCTTTTTGTCTATCGGGCCAGAAACATGAAAAAGTTTGTAATTTTGAGTATAGTAAATACTAGAAAAATCAGCGATAATGAGGTGGAATAAATGAAATTGACGATTATTGGCCAGTGGGGCGGCTATCCGAAGAAAAATGGCGCCAGCACAGGGTATTTGCTTGAGCAAGATGGCTATAAGCTGCTCATTGATTGTGGCAGCGGTGTGTTGGCGAAAATGCAAAATGTGGTACAGCCGGAGGAATTGGATGCTGTCATCCTGTCGCATTACCATCCAGACCACGTCGCAGACATCAGTGTTTTATACCATGCCAGGCTCATCCAAGGTTTCCTTAAAGGGAAATTGCCGGTTCTCCCGATCTACGGCCATAAAGAGGATGATGCCGAATTCAGGAAGCTCACCCACGATGGGGTAACGAAAGGATTTGCCTATAAACCAGGTGCGGCTCTTCAAATAGGTCCGTTTGACATCACCTTTTTGAAAACAGTCCACCCGGTTCCTTGCTATGCGATGAGATTCGAAGCGGGAGGCAAGTCGATTGTCTACACAGCCGATAGCGCGTTCAAGGAAGAGTTCATCCCGTTCAGCAAAAATGCCGATGTCCTGTTGTGCGAGTGCAATTTTTATGCCCATCAGTCAGGACAGGGTGCCGGCCATATGACGAGCACGGAAGCAGGCAGATTTGCAAGGCGCTCAGAAGCCGGGCAGCTGATTTTGACCCATCTTCCGCATTACGGCGAACTCAACAACCTTGTTGAGGAGGCTTCAAAGGAATACAGCGGCAAGATTAGGCTTGCCGACGAATTCATGGTGGTGGAGCTGTAGCTGCATCACTGTGTGGTTTTGCAGGAATAAAGCGGCCAGCATGATTTGGCCGGGGGCAGCCTTTTTGCCCATACATATAGAAAAGGGGTATTGCCATGCTGTTTATTGATAACAAGGGAATTACAGACCCGCGCATTAATCTGGCCATAGAGGAGTATGCACTGAAAAACCTCGATATTGATCGGACATATCTGCTCTTTTACATTAATGAGCCTTCGATTATTATCGGTAAGAACCAGAATACAATCGAGGAAATCAATACCGATTACGTTGAAGATAACGGAATCCACGTCGTCCGCAGGCTGTCAGGCGGCGGAGCGGTGTACCACGACCTCGGCAACCTTAATTTCAGTTTCATCACGAAGGATGACGGAGAAAGCTTCCACAATTTTCGGAAGTTCACCGAGCCGGTTGTCGCGGCGCTTGCAAGGCTGGGCGTTAATGCAGAATTAAGCGGCCGGAATGACATTACGGTCGACGGCCGGAAAATATCCGGTAACGCGCAGTTCTCCACTAAGGGCAGGATGTTCAGCCACGGCACGCTCATGCTTGATTCGGAGATTGATGCCGTTGTCGCCGCGTTAAAAGTGAAAAAAGAGAAGATTGAATCAAAAGGCATCAAATCGATTAGGAGCCGGGTCGCCAACATTTCCGAGTTCCTGGACAGGAAGATCACGATGGAAGAGTTCCGCTCCATGCTTCTGAACTATATTTTTGACGGGGCAGAGGACATTCCTGAATATAAACTGACTGACGAAGACTGGCAGAAAATCCATGAACTTTCTAAAGAACGGTACCAGAATTGGGATTGGAACTACGGCCGCTCGCCGAAATTCAATCTCCAGCGTTCAAAACGTTTCCCAGTCGGTTCGATTGATTTAAGGCTCACAGTTGAAAAGGGCCATATCGAAAATTGCAAAATTTACGGCGACTTCTTCGGAGTCGGTGACGTTTCCGAGATTGAAGAAAAGCTGAAAGGCATCCGCTACGACAGGTCTGACATAGCCGCGGCGCTTGAAAATGTGGAAATCAGGCATTACTTCGGCAACATTACCAAAGATGAATTTATTGAGCTGGTCTATTAATTTTCATGGCCTCCGCTGATTTCGCAGCGGGGGCTTTATTATGGCGATTTTATCCCGGAAACCCCTAATGTGAACCTCCACTGGGAAGGCTTTTCTTTAATCCCGAGCTCAGTAAAACTTGAAGGGGAGCAAGCCATTCTTTATAATGAATTTAGAATATTTTTAATTTTGCGGGAAGGTGAATGATTTCCATTCACGCCTCAAGGGGGAGATGAAGTTGAACCTATCGACCAGGCTTCACGAGACTGCACAGGCCATGCCGGAAAAAAGCGCTTATGTATTCATGGGCAACCCGACATCTTATGGGGAGCTCGATGCCGCCATTACCAAATTTGCCTCAGGGCTGGAGCGGCTTGGCATTAAAAAAGGCGACCATATCGCCCTGCTGCTCGGAAACTCGCCATACTTTGTCATCAGCCTTTATGGCGCGCTCCGCCTCGGAGCCACCGTCATACCAGTCAATCCCATCTACAGTCCGGACGAAATCGGCTATATCCTGACCAATGCCGATGTGAAGGCAGTCATCTCGCTGGATCTGCTGATTCCTGTCGCTGAAAAGTCACACCAGCTCCTTCCAAAAATTGAGCACTATATTATTTGCGATTCCAACCAGCCTGAAGCGGAAGGCCTACATAAAGAGGAACTAAGCATCTACCCGAAATTGAAGGCGTTTACAGACGTCCTCGCTACCGGCAGACTTGATTTTGCAGGCCCTGAACTGCATGAAAATGATACCGCTGTCATTCTTTATACGTCAGGGACGACAGGCAAGCCAAAGGGCGCAATGCTGACGCAAAAGAACCTTTACAGCAATGCGATCGATATTGCCGATTATTTAAATATGAATGAGCAGGATAGAATTGTTACGGTCCTGCCAATGTTCCATGTATTCTGCTTGACCGTCGCCCTGAATGCGCCGCTGATGTCGGGCGCTACTATGCTGATCGCGCCAAAGTTCAGCCCTAAGGATATCTTTGACCTTGCACGCGAACAGGAAGCGACGATTTTCGCGGGCGTGCCCACGATGTATAACTTCCTTCTCCAGTATGCAAACGCAGGCGGAAATCCGGAGGACTTTACATCACTCCGCCTTGCTGTTTCAGGAGGGGCGTCGATGCCGGTCGCGCTTCTGTATAATTTTGAAAAGAAATTCAATGTCCGGGTTTCAGAAGGCTATGGCCTGTCCGAAGCATCTCCCGTTACTTGCTTCAATCCGCTTGACCGCGAGCGGAAGCCAGGTTCGATCGGAATGTCGATTGTCAATGTCGAGAACAGGGTGGTCGACGAACTCGGCGAGGAAGTGCCTCCCGGCCAGGTAGGTGAATTGATTGTCAGGGGCCCGAATGTTATGAAGGGCTACTATAAAATGCCGGAAGAAACAGCTGCTACGATCCGCGACAGCTGGCTGTATACCGGCGACCTCGCCCGGATGGACGATGAGGGCTATTTCTACATCGTCGACCGGAAAAAGGACCTGGTCATCGTTGGCGGCTACAATGTTTACCCGCGCGAGGTTGAGGAAGTGCTTTATGATCACTCCGAAATCATTGAAGCAGCCGTCGTCGGCATTCCTGACCCGGACTTCGGTGAAGCGGTCATTGCATATGCCGTTTCCAAAAATCCCGCTCTTACTGAAGAGGAACTGCTTGATTTTTGCAGTGAGCGCCTGGCGAAATACAAGGTGCCATCCAAAATAGAATTCCTTGAAGAACTGCCGAAGAACACCACAGGGAAAATTTTGCGCAGGGCGTTGCGGACCCAGGTAACCGAGGCGGCAAAACAATAATAGGAAAGTACGAACCAACACTTGAATATGTTCTATCAGGGGGCAGGCTGCCAGTGTCTGCCCCTTGCCATGCCAAATGGGAGGTTATTGACTATGGATCAAATTCTATTTGAAAAAAGAGATTATATTGGTGTTATTACCCTCAACAGGCCCGAAGTGATGAATGCATTCAACTATGACACGCTTTGCAGGCTGGAGGAAGTGGTCAAGGAAGTAAGCAACGACAACGATGTTCGCGTCGTAATCTTTACGGGCGCCGGCGGAAAAGCGTTCAGTGTCGGGGCGGACTTAAAGGAAAGAAGGACCCTGACCGTTGAGCAGGTGCTGAGGAATGTCGGCAAAATCAGTGAAGTCTTCAGTCTCGTCGATCTTATGCCGCAGCCGACCATCGCCGCCATAAACGGTTTTTGCTTCGGGGGCGGAATGGAGCTTGCCCTGGCGTGCGATTTCAGGATTGCGGAAGAGGGTATCCAGCTAGGGTTGACAGAAACGAGTCTGGCGATCATACCGGGAGCTGGCGGGACGCAGCGGCTTCCAAGGCTGATAGGACAGGCGAAGGCGCTAGAGCTTATCCTCGGCGCACACCGCCTGACGGCCGGGGAAGCGAATAAATATGGGCTGCTGAC
The DNA here is from genome assembly GCF_000821085.1 of Bacillus sp. B-jedd. Taxonomy (GTDB): domain Bacteria; phylum Bacillota; class Bacilli; order Bacillales; family Cytobacillaceae; genus Bacillus_D. The sequence continues at coordinate 25,939 of NZ_CCXR01000002.1, read as the reverse complement.
ACGGATTGCCGGGGATGGCCGGGCGATGGAACTGAGTGTTGAATTTGCGAAAAATCTCCTCAATAACGGACCGATTGCCCTCAGACAGGCAAAACTGGCAATCAAGCAGGGGATGGAGACGGATTTGCAGACCGGCCTGAAAATCGAGCGGCAGGCTTACGAAGCGCTCATCCCAACTGAGGACAGGGTAGAAGCGCTGCAAGCGTTCAGCGAAAAGCGGCGACCTAATTTTCAGGGGAAATAGACTGCGGCGGATGCTAGCTATATAGGTTACGCTTAATAATTACACTAGTATTTGAAAAACTGGTTGATTGGAGCTCAGGCATGTAGACTCCTGCGGGATTGAGCGGCAAGGGGAGACCCCACAGGAGCAACGCGACGAGGAGGCTCCACTGACGCCCCGCGGAAAGCGAAATGCCCGGAGCGGAAATCAACCACCCCGCACCAGCATGAATACCAATCCTTATTTCAACCTATATAGTTGAATACGCAATCACTAGTGAAATATAGCTATTATTATTTTGCTAATATAGTAGGGGTCTGGCCCGTACTAGACGGTTTAGTGAAAATTCACTAGTTAAATTTCGTGGAAAAAGCGATAATCACTAGTGAATCCCTTCGGTTAACTAGTGAAGAATAACTATAAATATTTTGCTAATATAGTAGGGGTCTGGCCCGGACTAGGGGGTGTAGTGAATAATTACTAGTTAAAATAGGGCGGTTGTGAGGTATTACCTAGTTAATCACTTGAATTAACTAGTGATAATTAGCTATAATTATTTTCTTTGTATAGTAGGCGTCTGACGCCTACTATATAGGTAGTAAGTTTTCACTAGTGAAAATTACAGATAGAGGGTTGATATAACTAGTCTTCCTCCTGTACTTTATCTTGGCCGCCGAAGAAACAGCGGAACAATTAAATCTAAACAAGAAAAGGGCCGCCGCTATTTCAGCAGCAGGCCCTTCCTTTATCCTAAAACTAAACCCATCTCAGCATGAACTTGCAGCCGCCTTTAACAAAAGGGAGCAGCGGCAGGTCTTCTTCGATTACCCGTCCAACGACATTCACTTTTTCATCAGCCGCCAAATCTCTTTTCGTTATCTGGACTTCGCCTTGGTAGCGTCCGTATTTTTCATTATCGATTGTAATTGATCCGGTTGGCCTTTCCACGGCATTAAGGGCAGGAACATCTTTCGTGCCAATTAGCGCGTACATCCGTGATTCCATTGAACGGATAACATCACGGGCGCTGTCCTGGCGATTGGACTGGGTCGCAGACAGTGTTTCAAGAAGGGGCTGGTCGCTTGAAAACGCGCTTGCCCGCAAGTAAAATACGTCATCCCTGTAAGCGGAAAATTGCTGCAAGGCTGAATCTGACAACTCAGGGTCGCCAACGAGAGTTTTATCAACCCCTTCATTCTCCTTCAAGTCGAGAAAGGCAGCGAAAGGGGAGGAATCTCTATGGTCCTCGAGCGTAGGCAAACCTTTGAACAAGGGACCGCGCCTTTGCCGATTACCTGGAATAAAAGCCATAACTGTAATGCCTTCTTCTTTCAGCATCCGGTTTTTGTTCCGGAAGCTCTCGCGATCGAGGCCAGTTTCCGGCCGTGGATAGAAATTGTGCCATGCCTCAACGGATGACGTGTTTAGGCCGCACTTTTTCAAGGCGGTGATTTCTTCCCTTGTAAGGGTGCTTGCGTTCAGCGCGACCTTCATTTTTTGCGAAAGAAGGGCGATGGTTTCAGGCTCTACTCCGTAGTCGACCCTGAGCCCACTCAAACCCCACTCGAGCAGCGAATCGGCGTTTTCCCATGTGCAGCCGAGATGCTTGAGTGAATTGGGCGAAATATCAGGGACCAGTTCCATATTCAGCTCACGGGCAATGGCACCGAGCTGTTTCAGCTCATCACGGTATCGAGAGGGATCATCCTCGGGAATGTGGAGGGAGGTGAAAATCGAATCGAATCCATGTTCCTTCATTTTGCGGATATACGGCTCCTGACCCGCGACAGGTTCAGATAAATAAATTGAAATACCAAGCATATGTAAAAGCTCCTTTCGCTTTCAAAAAAAGACCTGGCACTCTTTTGCAAAAGTGCCAAGTCCCTATGGATTTATTAAATATTATCCGCCATTTCCTCTTTGAAACCAAACAGGTAAGTGAAAATGAAGCCGAATACGTAAGCAAGGGCAATGCCGATTAAGTAATAGATAAACTTGTTTTCAACAATCAGCGGAGTCAGGGACAGGCCGGATACGCCGACCGCTGCTGCGGCTGTTTTCATGACAGCCTGGAACGCACCGCCGACGGCGCCGCCGAGACAAGCTGTGATGAACGGGCGTCCAAGCGGCAGGGTAACCCCGTAAAGAAGCGGTTCGCCGATGCCTAGGAAACCAACTGGGAGACCACCTTTGATGATGTTGCGGAGTCTCTTATTCTTTGTTTTTGTGAAAATAGCAATTGCCGCACCAACCTGGCCTGCACCAGCCATTGCCAGTATTGGAAGAAGCGGAGTGTTGCCAATGGAGTTAATGAGCTCCAGGTGAATCGGTGTCAAGCCGTGATGCAGGCCGACCATGACGAGCGGCAGGAAGAATCCGGCAAGAATCGCACCTGCGACAACGCCGCCAACATCAAGAATCGCTTTCAATCCAGAAGTGATACCGTCAGCAAGGACGCCCGCGACTGGCATGATGACAAACAGTGAAAAGAATCCGACAATTAAAACCGTAATAAGGGATGTAAAGATAATATCAACTGAACTCGGAACAAAATTCCTTACTCGTTTTTCAACTACAGTCATGAGCCATGCGGCAAAAATGACACCAAAGAGGCCGCCTCGCCCTGGTATGAGCGCTTCACCAAATACATTAATTTCCGCAAGGCCTGGGCTGAACAGGACAATACCGGCAATCGCGCCAAGGACCGGTGTTCCGCCGAATTCCCTTGCTGTATTCCAGCCGACAAGCACTGCCAGCGATCCGAATACCGCTCCGCCTAGGACAAGAAGGATTTGCATCCATGTTTGTGTAGGATCAACGCCAGCGTTTTTCGCGAAGTTGACTGCCCCGTTAATGAGACCCGAAGCAACAAGACCTGGAATAAGCGGAATGAAGATGCTTCCAATCCTGCGCAGCAGGTTCTTTATTGGCGTATTGTTTTTCTTTTTGACCTTCGAGTGATTCAGGGCCGCTCTTTCTTCTAGTGTCAGATCATCGGCATTTGCTTCTTCTCCGACACGAAGTCCCGTAAGCGTACTCATTTCTGCGGCAACTTTGTTCACTGTACCTGGGCCGACAACGATTTGCAGATTGTCATCCTCGACCACGCCCATCACACCGTCGATATTTTTCAGTGCCGCGATATCCGCCTTGGAATCATCCTTCAAGCTGAGGCGAAGGCGGGTCATACAGTGGGCCACGCCTCTCACATTGTCCTTGCCGCCGATATGCTGAAGAATATCATTGGCCATGCGTTGTTCTTTTTTCACTTTTATTCCTCCTATTTGGTCTTTCTAATGAATCCGTTTGATTCCTCGAGCTTTTGGGCAGCTTCCTCATACGAGCAATTGAGGAGGATCATGATGATCGCTGCCTTCACATTCCGGTCAGCCTTCTCATAATACTCGGCTGCGGTGTCATAATCGGTTTCGGCTGCCTGCATGATGATGCGCTTGGACCGTTCCACAAGTTTCTTATTGGTGGATTGAACGTCAACCATGAGGTTTTTGTACACTTTGCCGATGCCAATCATCGAAGCTGTTGAAATCATGTTGAGGACCAGCTTTTGGGCGGTGCCGGCTTTCAGCCTTGTCGATCCGGTCAATACTTCAGGCCCGGTCTCGACTTCAATGGCGATTTCGGCATATTTGCTGATTTCGCTATTCTTGTTGCAGCTGATGCTGACTGTTGTCGCCCCTTGTGTCCTTGCATATTTCAAAGCGCCAATCACATAAGGAGTCCTGCCGCTGGCTGCGATGCCTATGACAGTATCATTGGAATTGACGGAAATACCCTTTAAGTCTTCGACTCCGAGCAATTCGTCATCCTCCGCGCCTTCAACAGCCTTTGTGAACGCTTTCATGCCACCCGCTATAAAACCCTGTACCATTTCCGGCTGGGAACCGAATGTCGGTACGCATTCGACTGCATCAAGAACCCCAAGTCTCCCGCTTGTCCCGGCTCCAAGATAAATCAGGCGCCCGCCTTGGCGGAACGATGAAATGGTCTTCGTGACCGCTTTTTCGATTTGCGGGATTTCTCCTGCGACGGATAGGGGAACGGTCTGGTCTTCCTTGTTCATCGTTTCAAGGATTTCTTTCACAGACATTAAATCCAGGTCCATTGTCCTGTCGTTCCTTTTTTCTGTTGTCAGTTTATCAAGCATAGAACCATCCTTTTTTTGAAATTGGATACAATTCTATTTTATTATGGTGAAATTTAAAGTCAATATAATTTTGTATAATCTTGAATATAAATTTCATTTGTTTAAATATTTAATAAATTTTTATGATACAAAATGCCTGTTCAGACCATCCCGGCGAAAATTAGTCCAATATACTCAAGCGCCATTGATATCCAGTTTTTTTGCCACGGAAAACGAGTTTCTCTTCTACATAATCTTTTCAATTAACAGAAGGGTCAGCGCGAAAATGAAAACACCCGCCGGAAAGGGCGGGGGTCTGATGTTCGAACGTCAACGCCTTAATTTCATAACTTCCTGCCTGGCCTGGTGATATTGTTCAACAACTTTTTCACCAACCTGGTTGAAAACACTTAAATATAGGGCGTCGATTATGTTCAGCTGCGTCATGCGGGAAGAAATAGTTCCGACCCGGAAGTCTTGTTCGACCGCGGGAGTGCAAAGGCGGATGGATGCCATCTTATAGAGCGGTGATTTATCAAGATTTGTGATGGCGATGACGATGGCGCCTTTCTTTTTTGCAAAACCGGCAAGTTCAAGGACGTCTTTTGTTTTCCCTGACATCGATATGGCGACAAAGATATCCTTTGGAGTAAGATACGGAATCAATGACAGCAAGTAATGGAAATCATGCGCCACCACGGAATTATAGCCCAGTTTGGAAAATTTATAATGGGCGTCAAGGGCGGGGGTCGCTGATCCCCCGACACCGAAGAAAATGAGTCTTGATGCATTGAGGAAGGCTTCGACCGCCCGTTCCAATTCTTTTCTGTCCAGTGAAGCAAGCGAGGATTCAATCGCTGCTTTATTCGTATAAGTGACCCGATGAAACAAATCATACGGGGAGTCTTTTTGCTGCAAAATTGAAAAATCGGTCAGATTCGGCCCGGCAGTCGCATTTTGTTTTGCCAGCTCCAGCTTGAACGATTTAAAGCTGCCAATCCCGATCGATTTGCAGAACCTGACGACACTCGATTCACTGACCCCGGTCTTCTTTGATAAGTCCTTCGTTGTCATATTCGGGACAAATTGGGGGTGCTCAATAATATATTGGCCAATAATCCGTTCGGCATCGGACAGATTGTCCAATTCCCGCTCGATTCTAGTTAAAAGTGGATTCATCATTTCCAGCTCCCAGCTTATAAGCTACATTTATCATAGTGGGAAAATTGTCCAAAGGCAATGTTCAAAAAAATGTAGGCAGTTAAAAAGTTAGTGTCCATTTGCTGAAAATTTGGTAAAATGTATGTTTATAACGGGCTTCGGCCCTTACTTTTAACAGAGATAAAAAGAAATGGGGGATTGGAAATGGCGGAGACAGTGGCAGGGAAAATTTCTCCCGCGTCAGACTTCAAGTCCGGCACACAAGCCGGCGTCAGCATTGCAATTGGCTATTTTCCGATAGCCCTGACTTTCGGGCTTTTGGCAAAATCAGCCGGACTTTCAATTGGGGAAACAATTATGATGAGCCTGATTGTCTTTGCGGGTGCGTCCCAATATATTTCGCTCAGCTTGCTGAGCCTTGGTACAGGGGTATTTGAAATAGTCCTGACAACTTTTATTGTGAATATCAGACATTTTCTGATGGCGACTTCGCTGAATGAAAAAGCACCAGACGGGGACGTGGCTGCGAAAGCGGCCTATTCCTTCGGTCTGACAGACGAAACGTTTTCGGTTGCCGCCACTAAAGAAGGCGAGGTCAGGCCTGGCTACATGTTCGGCCTCGTCCTCATGTCTTATTCAAGCTGGGTCATCTTTTCTGGCATCGGCCACCTGATTGGCGCGAACCTGCCGAAAACACTGCAGGAGAGCATGGCGGTTGCATTGTATGCCATGTTCATCGGCCTTTTGGTCCCATCGATGAAAAAGAGCGCCAAGGCGATTTACCTCGCGGCCATGGCGGCTGCCTTCAATACGATCTTTACGTTTGGGAAGATTCTTGAGGCGGGCTGGGCGATTGTCGCCGCGACATTATTGGCCGCAATCATTGCCGAAGCAGTTGTATATGTGAAGGAAAGGAAGGTGGCCGGAGATGCGGAGTGAAATCATCTGGATGATTATTGGCATGGGCATCGTCACTTATTTGCCGAGAATGCTGCCTTTCGTCCTTTTCAAAGGCAAGGAACTGCCGCCGTTTTTGCAGGGGGTCCTGAAAAATGTCCCTTATGCGACTTTAGGCGCGCTCATCTTTCCGGGCATTCTCTTTATCCATGAAGATATCCGGTATGGACTGATCGGCGCATCGGCCGCCTTCATCGCTGCCTTCCTCGGGGCGAACGTCATTATTGTCGTCCTCGGTTCCATAGCGGTTTTAACGGTTTTTTCAGGGATATTCTAAACAAGGCCGGTACTTTTCGTGCCGGCTTCTTTGTGCAAAAGCCCTTTAGGCCGTACAGCGGCTTATCCAGCTGGGTGATATTTTCGGCTCCAGCCGCCATGAGTGATGTTCTAAATATCCGTTTTTTTACTAAACTAATAAGAGAGAGGCTGTACAAAAAGGAGGACAAATGATGGCAAGGAAGATGGGGGTTTTCGCAATCCTGGCTTTTGCGCTCTACGGGCTTTTCTTTTATTGGTATTTATTCAATTTCTCGAGCACTGCTCTTCCGTTTGAATACCAGGGGACAAGCGCGGATCCCGCAACATTCCTGAACGGCAGGGAACTGGATCTTTCAGAGGAGTATTCGAAAACGAGAAATCTGCTCTTCTTCCTGTCTGCTCCATGGGAGTGGCTGTTTTACATTCTCATTATGCTGACGGGGTTGAATAGCTGTTTTAAAAAATGGGCCGAGCAGGCAACAAAAAGAAGGGTTTTAAGGACGCCGATATATTTATTCTGGTTTTCTTTTGCCGGATATCTCGCCGCCCTCCCGCTCGGATTAATAAGTTATTCGTTATCAAAAACGTACAATATTTCCACGCAAACTTTCCCATCATGGATGAAAGATGAGTTGATTGATTTCTGGATAAATTACGGCACGCTCCTGATCATTGTCCCTGTGCTTTATTATCTTTTGAAAAAGAGCCCGAAACGGTGGTGGCTGTTCGCCTGGCTGCTGTCCATTCCGTTCACGCTGTTCATGATGTTCGTCCAGCCGGTCCTCATCGATCCTTTGTACAATGATTTCTATCCGCTTAAAAACAAGGAGCTTGAAGCAAAGATCCTCGATATGGCGAGCAAAGCCAAGATTCCTGCCGAGCATGTTTTCGAGGTGAACATGGCGGAAAAAACAAATGCCATGAATGCATATGTGACCGGAATTGGAACGAACTCACGGATCGTCCTTTGGGATACAACGCTAAACAAGCTGACCGACGACCAAATTTTATTCATCATGGCGCATGAAATGGGCCACTATGTAGAAAAGCATTTGTATAAAGGGATAGCGGGGTACTTGCTGTTGTCGCTTGCCGGGCTGTATTTAGTCCATCTATTCATGCAATATGCCCTTCAAAAGTGGGGCCGGGAACTTAAGGTGCCTGACCGTGTCGATATCCGGAGCCTGCCGCTAATTTTACTCCTTTTATCCATGCTGATGTTCCTGTCCAGCCCGCTGTCCAATGCTGTTTCACGCTACCAGGAGGCAAGGGCCGACACCTACGCCATCAACATGACCAAAAACCCTCAGGCGGGAATCGGAAGCTTCCAAGAACTGACGCGCTCGGGGCTCAGCCAAGTCAACCCTCCGTACCTTGTCAAACAGTTCCGCTACGGACACCCAACCATGCTCGAACGGATCACCATGCTTGAAGAATACGAAATCAAGCATCGCAAAGACTGAACAAAAGAGCCGGCGCCTAATGCCGGCCTTTTTTATGGAGCAAGGGGACGGTTCCACTGCTTCATCCGAGTGGTGAAAAAGTCTTGGTGAACTCCAGTAAAAACGCGGCCCCGGTGCTTCTGGCTATCCCCTTGCCCGGTGATATAAAAAGCGGCTTTCTCATATAGTTTGTTGAATGCCATTTTATATGGGTGGTGAGGGAATGGAGGTTACAGTCAGGAGGGGTGATTCTTTTTGGTATTACAGCCAGTTATTTAGAATCCCGCTTCAGCTGATTATTGATTCGAACAGGGGAATAAGCCCGAATGCCATAACAATAGGTCAAAGGATTCAACTGCCAGGATTTGTTGCTACTAGTTATCAAATCAGGCCGGGGGATACACTGTGGCAAATCGCCCAGTCAAGAAATCTTCAACTCGATGCGCTGCTTTTACTTAACCCAGCAATTAATCCATCCCGTATTCGGGTTGGCCAGATGATCCAGGTTCCACTTAGAATCACATGGAGGCTTGTGCAGGGCAGGCAGAACTATGACCATCGGCTGATGATGAACGATTTGCAAAGGCTGCAGAATGTGTATCCATTTTTGCAGGCAGTTTCAATAGGGACGTCCGTTGTCGGAAGGAATATACCAGAAGTCTTGATTGGCAGAGGGAACAAGAGAGTCCACTATAACGGATCTTTCCATGCGAATGAATGGATTACGACACCGGTTCTAATGACTTTCCTGAATGATTACTTGTTGTCACTGACAAACCAGACACCGATACGCGGCAGGTCCATGATCCCTTACTACGGGCAGACAACGCTTTCCTTGGTGCCTATGGTGAACCCGGATGGTGTCCACCTTGTCATCAATGGCCTCCCGGCAAACGATCCATGGCGGGCAAGAGTGGTGGCCTGGAACAAAGGAAGCACCGATTTCTCGGGATGGAAGGCAAATATAAGAGGGGTCGACCTGAATGACCAATTCCCGGCGAAATGGGAACTGGAAAGGGCGCGCAATCCGAAAGTTCCCGGGCCGCGGGATTACGGAGGGGAGCGGCCCCTGTCCGAACCGGAAGCGATTGCGATGGCGAACCTGACGAGAAGAAGGGATTTTGCCAGAGTCCTGGCCTTCCATACTCAAGGGCAGGTCATTTATTGGGGATTTGAAAACCAAGAGCCCCCTGAATCTGAAAGGCTTGTCAGAGAGTTCGCAAGGGTAAGCGGCTATGAGCCGGTGAAAACGATTGAAAGCTATGCCGGCTACAAGGATTGGTTTATTCAGGACTGGCGCAGGCCGGGCTTTACGGTTGAACTAGGCGCGGGGGTCAACCCGCTTCCGCTTACACAGTTTGATCGCATTTACGAGGAGGCACTGGGGATATTCCTTGCGGGCCTATATAGTTGATGAAGTGGGGCCGGTCTTCCGGCCTTTTTGCTTTTCAAGGAAACCCGTCCGGATTATCGGGTTTTCCCCCAACTTGAATCCCGTCCCTCTTTCAAGTATCAGGGGCGGCAATATTTGTTTTCGGGCCCTTTCATGTTAAACTTTTGCCAACAGAAAGGGGAGGGGATGCCGATGTGCGGAAGATTTTCGCTGATTACAGATGTTTATGAGCTGATGAGGCAGTATCAGTTTGAGTTTGATGGGGAGCTTGATCCGAGGTACAATATCGCTCCTGGCACGGATATCCTTGCGATAGCCAACCATGAAGGCAGGCGGGCGGGGGGCATGCTCCGCTGGGGTTTGATCCCGTTTTGGGCTGACAATGAGAAAATTGGGTATAAAATGATGAATGCGCGTGCGGAAACGGTCCATGAGAAGGCCAGCTTTCGGCAGCCTTTAAAGTCAAAGAGATGCCTCATTCCGGCGAACGGTTATTTTGAATGGAAAAGGGAAGGAAACGTGAAGCAGCCATACCGGTTCGTAAACGAAGACAAGACCCCGTTTATGTTTGCCGGGCTATTCGACCGTTGGGAAAGGGATGGGAAGACGGTTTATTCCTGTACGATTATCACGACAGCGGCAAATGAAAAAACCGCAGCCATACACGACAGGATGCCGGCTATTCTTGAGCCGGAACAGCAGGAGATATGGCTTGACCCCTCCGTCACCGACCCGCTTGCGCTGACGTCGCTTCTGAATCCATATCCTCCTGGAAAAATTGAATTTTATCAGGTATCAACACTCGTGAACTCTGCCAAGAATGAAGACAAGCAGCTAATCGAACCATTGAACAGCCAATAACCTCACAGTCAAACAGAAGAAGGAGCGGTATTATGCATCATTTCGAACTGGTGATCCTGCTATTGGCAGGGCTGGCGATAGCAGTGACGGCAATTTCCATCAAGGTCCGGAAGCCCTATCCGATTTTTCTGGTCATTGCGGGGGCCATCATCGGCATTTTCAATCTTCCAGGGCTTGAAGGGTTCAAGAAGACCGTGACAGAAGATGAATTTTTCCGTGATGCCGTCATTAAAATTTTCCTGCCAGCTCTCTTGTTTGAAGCAGCCTTCAAATTAAGATACAGCCATCTCCATGAAAATAAAAAGCCGATCCTTCTGCTCGCTTTCCTTGGAACGTTTTTGACCTTTTTAATCGTTTCCTTCCTAACCTGGGCATTCCTTCCGGTCCCGCTTCAGGCCGCCCTTGTTTTCGGGGCGTTGATGGGAGCGACGGACCCGGTAAGCGTCCTGTCGATCTTCAAAACGATGGGAGCCGAAAAAAAGCTTTCCATCGTCATAGAAGGCGAATCGCTTTTTAACGATGCGGTTGCATTTGTCCTTTATACGATAGCCGCCTTTCACTTCAGTGAGTTTTTGCAAAATGGCCCTGCAGCCGGCATCGGCATGGGCATCTGGATTTTTCTCAAATCACTGACGCTGGGGATTTTAATCGGGGCGGGGCTTGGCATTGCCATGTCTTATATTACGAAGTTTTATGAGAATTTCGCCCTCGAAATTTTATTTGCCGTGTTCCTGGCCTACTCCTCATTCTTTTTTGCCGAATCCGTCCACGCATCCGGGGTCATCTCGGTCATTACCGCCGGATTGATATACGGGAATTACGGTGCGAAAATCGGGATGAGCCCGGCGACGAGACATGCTGTTAACAGCATTTTGGAAAGCCTCGCGTTGTTTGCCAACGCGCTCGTTTTCCTGATGGTTGGGCTTGAAATCGCCATTATTGATTTCAGTGGCAAATGGCAACTGATAGCACTCGCCATTGTATTTGTTTTGGCGGCTAGAAGCATCGCCGTTTTTGCAAGTGTCGGCTTCTTGAGGAACTTTCCCGTGAGATGGGCCCATGTCCTCAACTGGGGAGGCCTGAAAGGATCCCTGTCGATTGCCCTCGCCCTCAACTTGCCAGCATCTTTCACTTTCAGGAGTGACATTATCCTGCTCACGTTTTGTGTTGTCTTTTTCTCGCTCGTAGTCCAGGGACTTTCCATCGGCAAAGTCGTTGATTTATTCAAAGCCCGTACGGTTTCCCGCGGATTGAAGGAATATGAGGCGCTCGTCAGCAGAATCCAGGGCTACAATGCTGTGCTCGAAAAGCTACCGCTATGGAAGTCGAGAGGGCTCGTTCCGGAGCCTTTGTATCAAGCTCATTTCAGCAACTATAGCAGCAGGCTGAGTGAATGCCGGAATTCCTTGGAACAACTGTTCATCGAGCACCCTGATTTGGCAAAAGAACAGGAGGACCACCTTCGTCTTCTTGCTCTTTACACACAGCATGACGCAATTGAGGACTTGTCGAAACAGCATGTAATATCGGAGGAAGTGTCAAAAAGCCAAATCAATGCGTTGATTGAAGAAATTGAAAAGTTGAACAGGCATTAGCCCGCAAAAAAAACCGCCCATATCGGGCGGTTTCAGCATCTGTTTTTAGTTGTTTGAATAATACCTTATCATTTTTGGATGTAGACAGGCGGGATATGTGGCGTTGTAAGAGTTTCCGGGCTTTATGCCCCAAACCGCTTTTCGAGTTCCGCCAGGTTTCCTGTGAGATGAATAAAAGCTTTTTCGTTACGCTGTTCCAATGCTTCATCAATATTTCGCAAAAGTTTGTCTTTCTCAATGTTAAGCTGGATTTCATTCAGCAGCATCTCAATGTATAATTCCTGCAGCGACGACGTTTTGGCCTTTTCCTTTTTCATTGCTCCTAGTTTCATCAGTTCCGCGTAGGATTTATCCTTCATCCTTTATCCCCCCTGCTGCTTTTTTTAATTATATTGAATCCAAAGGGTAAAATCAAGGAAGTTTTTACAATTTTCTGAAAAAATAATATTGCAAATTTGGACAATTTTATGAATAAATTCGTAACATTTTCATATCGACAGGAAACTATCGGAAAATAATGGTATGATGATTGCGTATCTGATCATGAGGAGTTGAAGTATGTGAAGCAGAAGCAAATTGAAGAATATGAGATTAACCCATGCACGATGTTCATTAAGCCTTTTGTGTATGGAAGCAAGGTTTATTCGCAGGTTTACGAGATGGACGAAGAGTTTATTTCCCCTTTCAAACCCCTCGAAATTATCAAAAAAAGCTGTGAATACTTCGGCAGCTCTTATGAGGGTTTAAAGGTTATGGGAGTGCATAAGTTTTGCACCCCCGTCAGTAAAATTCTATATCGTTAACAATAATCTCTTTTTTGTCGTTGAAATAGTAAGAAACATTCTTTATGACTAATTGAACAAGACTTCTCTTTTCCAATTGTTCAAGCTTATGCCAGTTGCTCTTGAAGTTAGCCAAAATCTCTTTTATGGCGGCCTTATTTAATTCCGGCAGAGTTGGTTCAACCTCTAATAACTTAGTCTGCAATGATGCTTCAAGTGTGCGTTCTTCGTCCATCCTTTCCATAAATTCATCATCAGTTAGTTGTTCATTTGCCCACGCATACTGCCATTTTTTTATCCTTCCCTTAAGCTTCTCAATATCCTTTAAAATCGACTCTTTACTATGTGTTTGTTTTCCCTTGTTTATCATGTTTATTTTATCGTTTGCTATTTCATAGGCAGATTGGTCAAAGTCGAAGTTCCGGATGAAATCTAGGAATGCATTTTCTAAATTCCGTTCGGAGAAGGATCTCGCCCCTTTGCATTGGCCTGTTTTTATCCTTAAACAACGATAATTCTTATACGAAATTTTTTCACCGTTTGGAGTCACATGATAGGACCTATATCCAGTAACCGCGTGGCCGCACACATGGCAACGTAATACCCCTGTGAAAATGTGTTCTCCTGCAATTTGTTTTGGATTTTGAGTCCTCCTGCGCTTTATCGTTTCTTGAACCATATCAAACTTTTCCTGCTCGATAATGACAGGAGTTTTGAGTGTCTCAGCCCCGTATACGAAAGTCCCTGAGTAAAGCGTGTTTTTCAAAATCTGCATCAATGGTTTCGCTATCCACGTATTCCCTCTTCTAGTCGGGATATGGTTTTGGTTTAGATATTTGCATATCTTTCCTGCACCCATACCTTTGTTGAGGTAAAAATCATAAATGAGCCTGACCACTTCGGCCTCTTCGTTATTAATGGTTAATTCGCCCGTTTTCAAATTCAAATCGTATCCGTACGGTCGGAAGTTTAAAGGATATTTCCCTTGCCGAGTTTTTTCATGGAATCCCATACTAACTCGTTCGCCAGTGTTCTCACGCTCCCACTGGGCGAGGGCAGCTACGATTGTGATGAACATCCGGCCCATTGCAGTGGTAGTATCGTAAACCTCTGTGGCCGACTTGAATTTACAATCGTATTCATCGAATATTTCAAGCATCTTATATAGATCCAGAACAGACCTGGTGAGTCGATCCAGCCGATATACAAGTACACAGTCAATGAGTCCTGCTTTAATATCCTGCAGCATACGTTGTAAATCGTCACGTTGCATATTCTTAGCAGATATACCCTCATCCACATAAAAACCCGCTATGTTCCAATCCTGTGCAATACAATAGGCTTTTAGTCTTTGCTTTTGAGCCGAGATTGAATAGCCTTCCTTTGCCTGCTCCTCAGTGGATACACGGATATATACAGCGACCTTTTTTATTTGATATTTATCTCGAGTGTTAGCTTGCGGACTCATCTATTTCACTCCATCAATGTAAGTTCTTGTCGAAAAAAGAAGAAAACTAAGTCGTCTTTTGTTGAATGAGCTGATGTAAAATTTAAAGTGTAAACCAAATGATTTACCAAGGAGCAAGGAAGGGTATAAAACCTTTCCCGTTACTGCCTCTTTCCTGGTCAATTAGGAATCCAGATCCAATCGTACAGATCTTCAGCCTTTTCGAGTTTTAATACATGAGCAACATTTTTTGCAGATGTCATCGACATCTTTCTAGTTCCGTTCAGCCAACTATTGACTTGTTGTCTATCAACTTTTAATTCTTTGGCCAATTCTGACGGGCTCATGTTCCGAACTCGCAACCAGTAGGAAAGATGGCATCTTCCCATTTGGTAAGCCATTGATTTACCGCCTTATATAAATAATAGGGGGATTACATCATGAATCTAAAAACAGCAACTTGCAAAGAACTAATAAAACTATTGTTGAATGCCCAAAAGATTAAGCAAGAGGGCAAGAAGTGAACGCAATTTGGAACCTAAACTCTTTTCGGCTCAAACATCACCTGAATTACTTTCCCAACTATTCTTGCTTTTTCGTTATTAACGAATGTCGGTTCATAACGTGGGTTGTCTGGATAAAGAATGATTTGGCCATTGCTCGCCCTTTTAACTCTTTTTAAGGTGGCCTCATCCCCGTTGACATTGACTACCGCTATTTCGCCGTTTTCTACTTCCGGCTGCACTTTTACGACAACCCTGTCCCCGTCGTATATGCGACTTCCGATCATGGAGTCACCTTTGACCTTTAAGACAAACGCCTCACCTGGTTTTAAGTTCCACATGTCTGGTATTTCAGTCCAATCATCTATATGGTCTTCTGCAAATATGGGTTGCCCGGCGGCGATGTGTCCCAATATAGGCACTTTAAGGAATTTGACTTTAGAAATCTCCTCAGGCTTGGATTTAAGAGCTACCTTCGGGTCAATTTTTTGATCCACGAAGTCTTTTATAATTTTGTTTAGGAAAATAACTTTCTCTTCAAGAGTTAGACGCTCGAACATTTCCCTAAAAATATCCTGGTCCTCAAACATGGTCAGAAAGCCCGGATTGGACTTATATTCTTCAGGAGCTTCTTCTATCAGATATTCTTTATATTCTTTGTGAAGATTTCCGGTATTGTCAGTCACAGAACTTATAAAAACATCAGCAGCATTGGATAGTAATTCAGAAAAAACTTCAAAATTATTAAGCATATCTATGACTTCAGGAGTCAGTTTTTCTTTTGTATCTGAGGATATGTAACCCGCTTTTAGCATCAGCTCATCGAAGCTAACTCCCAACGGCGTGTGTATTTTTTTTAAAATCTCAACTGTAGGGATGCCACGCTTCCCATTTTCCATTTGTGACAAGTAGGCATTCGATACGCCGGATAGGGCTTCTAATTGCCTTATTGTTAGTTTTCTTTCCTGTCTTAAACTCCTAAGATATTCTCCGAATTCTTTTTGATCCATATTGTTCACCCCTTGGTCAATTATAACAGTGTTTACATTTTGTTATCAATTCTTTCCGAAAATATAAAAATTATGCTTGCATTTTGTAATCAAGGGTGATAAATTGAAAACAAGCACTAAGATAACAATTTGCAAGCAAAGGAGGATAGTGATGGAAATTAGATTAAAAGATATAGAGGATTTCAAAAAAACCCTTATTACAAAAGGATTTTCTCAAAGATCGTTTTGTGAACATGCGGCTATTTCAAACCCGCACTTCAACCAAATTATTAATGGTAATAGAAATCCTAGTCCAACAATGGCTAAAAAAATTGCTGATAATTTGGATATGGAGTTTGAAGAAATTTTTTTTATCCATGTTGATAACAAACTGCAAGCAAATTGTTCTGGGGAGGATTGAATCATTTGAAGCAACCATCTGAGGAAACCAAGAAAAAAATCCTCTTGTTCTTTTTAGAAACATCTGTACCGAGAATCTTGGCTGACCAACAAAATAGATCAGAAAAGGAGGAACAAAAGTGAAAAAGGTGCTTGACCGCCGAATCGCTTTTTATACCAGAAAAGTCGCTGATTACGGATCCATTCATCCATCAAAAGTTAGGCCAGCAAGACATAAGCATCGCCACAGCCGTTTGATGTGTTATAAAGCCTTGCTTTTTAACCAAATAGAGGAGGCTGGGTACAGGAAATGAAAAAAGAAGTGCGGGAACTAATCGGGCTGGCTTTACTTGTTGAGGAAATTTCAGATTATGATGTTTTCATCCATTATGCAGGGCATGTTGACACGCTTGAAATTCGTATAGACCGCAGTGAAGAAAATGGTGGGGAACGGATTTTTAAGAGTGAATTTAAAGTAGATAACCCTAATAGAAAATATGCTGGCTACAGCACATATGCAGAAGCTAAAGAATTCCTTGATAAATGCATAGCGGACTCAACCGCTATTTAAGCCTTAACCGGCTTCCTTTTTTGGCCCAGCTTGCGAAAAATGTTGTCGTCTGCCGGATTATCCCGGAGCAAACGCTGTCTGAAAAAACTGCTAAAAAACGCTGTAGAAAAACACTGTCACTTTAAGGAGGTGAAACAAATAGGAATACTTGCGACATTTGTTATTTGCTCGATATTCATCATCACTTTTGTCGGTATTGGTGCTATTACGGGATTTATAGATTAGGAGGAGATGTCGTGCAAGAGTTGATAACCACTACACAAAATGACAATGGCGAGATTATTGTCAGCGGTAGAGTGATTCATAACTTCTTGGAAGTAAAAACGGATTATAGAAAATGGTTCTCGAGGATGGCTGAATATGGATTCGAAGAGAATGCAGATTTTATAAGGATGACCCAAAAGTGTCCTACCCCTGGCGGCTTACAAGAGACAGTTGATCACCATATAAAGTTGGATATGGCCAAGGAAATCGCTATGCTCCAGCGCTCGGAAAAAGGTAAACAGGCCCGTCAGTATTTCATACATTTGGAAAGAATGTGGAACAGTCCAGAAATGGTTATGAAGCGAGCGCTGGAGTTTGCGGATAGGCAGGTGAAAGCGCTTCAAGTTCAGTTGACTGAACAAAAGCCAAAAGTACTCTTTGCTGAAGCTTTGGAAACATCCAAATCATCAATCCTAATTGGCGAGTTGGCGAAGCTACTTAAACAAAATGGCATCAGCATTGGTCAAAACCGACTCTTCCAGTGGCTTAGAGATAATGGTTTTCTTATTCGCAAGCGCGGAGAATTGTTCAATTTGCCTACCCAATCCGCAATGGAAATGAATCTTTTTGAAATTAAAAAGAGGACCATCCATAATCCGGATGGATCTGCGAAAACCACACGTACTCCGAAGGTAACCGGCAAAGGTCAGATATATTTTATTAATAAGTTTTTAGAACAGAAAAAAGCCTGACGCGGGAACGTCAGACCCTAAAAAACATCCATAGTCCATTATACCACGGATGGACAAGCATTAATCAGAGGAAGTGAAAAAATGGCAAGATACCGCCAAGTCCACGTTGATTTTTGGCAGGACGGATTTGTGCTTGATTTAACCCCTGAGGAAAAATATTTTTACATTTATTTAATGACTAACAGCAAAACATCACAATGCGGTATATATGAGCTTCCAAAGAGGATTATTGAAACGGAGACAGGTTATAACCGCGAAACGGTTGATAAGCTCTTAAAAAGATTTATTGAATACGACAAGATACGCTATGACGAAGCTTTTCGAGAAGTTATCTTGCTTAACTGGATAAAGTACAACGCAATTAAAAGCCCTAAAGTGATTGCTTGTGTGGAAAAAGAGCTTGAAACAATAAAAAGCCAGACGTTTGTATCACTTTTTTATAACCTATGCAAACAGTATGGATACCCTATCAATAGCCATACCATACAGTGGGGGGAAGAACAAGAAGAACAAGAAGAAGAACAAGAAGAAGAACAAGAACAACAACAAGAAAAAGAAGTGGTGGCTGCTGATTTTTATCAACAAAATTTCGGGTCCCTTTCTCCTTATATAGCAGAAAGTATTCAGAAGTGGACTGATGATCTATCCGGCCTAATTGTAATTGAAGCTATGCAAAGGGCCCTTAATCAACAAAAGCAGTGGAGTTATGCTGAGGGAATATTGCGCAGATGGGCTTCTAAAAATGTCAAAACGTTATCGGACATTGAAGCACTTGATGTGGAGTTTAGGAATCAAAAAGGCGGTAAAAAGTCTCTGTTTGAACAAGGAGAAGAAAGCAAGCGGCGCCAAGCACAATCTTACAAAAGCAATTCATCCATACCGGATGACGATTTGCCTTATTAGGAGGTTCTGATATGCAAAACGCTTTTATCCACCTTATGGATTTGATTGGAATCAAGAAAGCGGAGGACTTGCTATTTAAGGTAAAACCGGCACTGAAAGACAAAGCAGAGAATGTCCAGGCGATAAAGGAAAACTGCTCAACATGTGAGCAACCCAATATTTTAGCTTGGACTTATGACTTAAATGGAAACCCCGCTAGTCACCGGGTTTCGGAGATATGCACCGTTTGTTTAAGCGGTCAACAATCCAAAGAAGTTACGGATGAATTAATAGACAAGCGAAAAGCGGCTCTTTTGGAAAAATGGTATCGGCTGGCGGTCGGTGATAATTCAGGCACAAAAAACTATGAACCTCTTGATCGGGTTACAAACCTGGCTTTGGCAAAAGCCAAGGACTACATCAAGGAAATGCTCAAAGGGAACCTATCCATCAATTGCCTGTTAATGGGTTCAACTGGTACCGGCAAGTCACATTTAGCCAAAACCATCGCCAAGACAGCAAGGGAGACCGGACTTAGTGTAGCCTACATCGATTCAGCGGACCTCTTTGACCTTATCAAAGCGACATTCGGACACGAGCGTCATAACGAGATGCTTTACAAAGAGTATACGGATTTTGATTTGGTTGTCATTGAGGATGTCGGTCTCGAGACTCGGAAGATTGGTGAAGTCAGCTGGAGCGTGACGGAATGGACCAAGCTGATTAATGCCAGGCAGGGAAAAGCCTCGGTCTGGACGACAAACTTTGACGATGTAGCCCTGGCGGAAGTTGTCGGACAACGGGCGTTCAGCCGAATGTATGAGAATACAAAATTCATAGATTTATTTACCGAAGATTACCGGAAGAAAAAGATGATTTAAGGGGGAGTGCGAATGTGCGGTTTATGCGGAGATTCCCAAGTGATCCACCTTATCGGGACATATGCGGTTAAGTATGAACCTTGTCCAAATTGCGTCCTTCCTGTTGAAAAAGATATGTCGGATATTAAGACTTTCTTGGACCGCTTGGAAGCTGCTGAAAAGGAGCCTGTTTTTGGATGAGTGCTAACCATCTTCTGTCTTATCTTGGGGAGCCACGCCAAAATAGGGTGGTCATACTTGATGACATCGAGGACTTTACATTTGACCAGTGGGAGCTTGATTTAATTACGGACCTTTGGAAAAAAGGAGTCCATCCCTTAAGGATAACAAAGCGGCTTAACAGGAAAGATCCCGACGAAATACTCCTTGCCTTAATCCATATTGCGAGACAAGGGAAAATAAGAAATCGCAAAAACGGATTAATGGGAGTGTCTGTAGATGGGGATTAACTTATCAATACCGATTGAGCCAATGGGTGCTGTAAGGATGACCCAGCGCGGTAAGTTTACGAGCCGGTCAGCGCTTAAATATCTTGGTTACAAGGATTTTATTAAACTACACGTTAAAAATGGAGCTAAGGGAACCTTTTTCACCGATGGCCCAATTGAAGTAACAATTACTTTTCATATGCCAATCCCGGCCAGTTGGAGCAAAAAGAGAAGGGCAGCGGCCGCTGGTATCTATCACATAAAAAAGCCGGATGCTGACAATTTAGTCAAAGGGGTTTTTGATTCTCTTAACGGAATCATCTGGAAGGATGATAACCAGGTGGCTAAAGTAACCGCAACTAAGCTTTATGGTAAAACGCCAAAAATAGAAGTTTTTATTAGGGAGTTGGAATAGGGGGAGGGCAATGAAGACTGTCCAGCCTATAAGAGACTTAAAAAAACTAGAAGAAATGAAAAGAGTACTTGCCGATCATAGCAAGCGAAATGCCTTTCTATTCGTCATGGGTATCAACGTAGGCCTGAGGATCAGCGACCTGCTGCCGTTACAGGTAAAGCAAGTAAAAGACAAAACCCATATCATCATTACCGAGAAGAAAATCAGTAAGTCTAAACGGTTCAAAATTAATAATGAGTTGAGGAAACATATCGCTGCTTACGTGGCAGGCATGGATGATGAAGACTATCTTTTTAAGTCTTTGAGACGAGATAAGCCTATTGGCCGCTGCCATGCATGGACAATCCTAAATGATGCGGCAATGTTAGTGGGTCTGTCGGAAATTGGCACTCACACATTAAGAAAAACATTCGGTTATCACTTTTATCAAAAAAAGAAAGATGTAGCTTTGCTGCAGGAGATATTTAACCACAGCAGTCCATCCATCACGCTGAGATACATTGGCATTAATCAGGACCTAATGGACGAAGCCATTGACGATTTTAGCTTATAAGGGGCGGAAAATATGAACAAACTTGATGCAATTATCGCAAACAGGAAACGCGTGATTATGAAATTGCTAGATATAGACTGGCTAATCGAGCAGGCAAAAAAGATAAAAATTCGGCCTGTTACGTCACAAACAGTCATCGAGGAGTTTTCAAAAATAATCGACAGCCAGGATGAAAAAGGTATGCAGAAATATGGTGAAAGCATCGACTCAGCGGAAGGGTATGACTGGAAGCTGATGGCGCTTGAAGAAACAGCTGACTTGCAAAAGTATCTAGTGAAAGAGATTCGCCGGTTGGAAGGAGAAAAAACATACCTCGAAAGAAGGAATGACCAGTTAATAAAGCGAGTCATGGAATTGAAAAAGCGACAGACATTTTTTGAAGACGTGCTCATGGAAAACTTGCATCTGGCAATAGACAACAAAGCCCTCCGTCAGCAGCTGAAAGCGAGGGTATGACTTGTGAAGAAGTTGACTCCTGAACAGGTAGAACTAATGGAAGCCAACTTTCCCCTAGCTTATAACCAAATTGCCTACTGGTTTAAAAAATGTTGGGGGTACGGCTACGAAGCTATTCACGATGCAGGAATGGAAGCATTAATAAAGTCGGTCCGGGTCTACAACCCCGAAAAAGCCAAGTTTTCTACTCTTTATGCTCATGTAATGGAGCTCGAGGTTAGGAGGGTCATCCGTTTTCATAATGCCAAGAAGCGGAAAGGGGAGACCGTTAGTCTCGACCGAACCCACGATGAGGATGATAAATTATCAACTTTCAACTTTCTACCGCAATATGACAGATATGATTTCATCGATAATGCATTTCTAATGGATATTACCGCTGTATTAACAGAAAGAGAGATGGCTTTTTTAAAATGTGCTTTTTCTGAAAGACTTACTCAAAATGAAATCGGTCAAAAATACGGAATTAGCCAGGTTCAGGTATCACGAATTATTAACAGGGCGCTGCTAAAGATGAGAAAACGCGCGGAAAAGGTGGGCTAATGGGACTGCTTTATGAAACTGTAATCGAAGCCAAGCGGATGACGGCCATTAAGGAATTGGAAAGGCTAGAAGTCCTGACTACGGAAACAGGCCGGTCAATTTACACCTTATCATTTGAAGAATTAATGTATGAATGGCGCAGGGCAGCATTCCTGGCGATTGATATAACGAAAGATGCTAACGGGATGTTCTAGCATGGGCAGTTTGGAATTTATAAAAAGTGGGTGACGAGATGAATCAGCAATCCATTTTAGCCGATGTGAAACAGGAACGTGATCGGCAGGATAGCAAATGGGGCTTACAGCGGCATGACTATGGGACGTGGTTGACCATCTTGGTAGAAGAAGTTGGCGAAGTTGCCCAGGCCATGCCCAAGCGGAAAAGGGTTGGGCGAAATCATCAGATGCCAATGACCTATACAAAGAATTAATACATGTCGCGGCGGTGGCGGTTGCCGTTGCTGAACAAGTCATGGAAGAGTCAAATGGCTACTAATCAAACAAAAAGCTTTATATGCGAAGACTGTGTTATCTCCTTCGGCATCTACGGAGCAGCCAAGTGGAGGGGCAGGCGAACGGTTTACTGCCCTTCCTGTGGTGATGATGCGGCGGTCGTAGCCTATCAGTCGGCAAGGATAACAGTTGGTCAAAAGAATACAAAAGTGAAATGGAAACCTGAAGAACTTGAACTTTTGAAAGGATGCTTGGATGGCAAACTGAGGGTTTACCAGGTGGCGGTCATGACGGGGAGAACGGGACATGCGGTTTCACAAAAGTTGGCTCGGATGAAAAAAGCAAGGTAACAAACTTTGTATTGTGTCGTCATAAGGAGGTTCAAAGTGAAAATTACTGCCAGTGAAGTGAAGCATGTGTTAAGTCAGAAACACAGTCAGGATTTCTTTCTTACTGAAGTGAAAAACGGCTCAACTTGGATGGGAAAAGAACTTGCAATCATGGATGCCTTGGCAATTAAGAAGAGCTGGACTAAACCATGTTTGACAGGTTATGAGATAAAGGTTTCTCGAGCGGATTTCATGAATGACGAGAAATGGCCGTTGTATAAGGATTTATGCCATAGATTTTACTTTGCTTGTCCAAAAGGGCTCATTCTACCTGAAGAACTGCCCGATGATGTGGGCCTTGTATGGATCAATGAGGATAAAAAGCCATATACCAGAAAAAAGGCTAAGTTCAGGGATATTCAAATGTCAGCTGACATGTTTTATTACATTATTCTAAGTCGCCTGAATAACCAGGAACATCCTTTCTTTAGTAGCAAAAGAGAATTTTTTGAACAATACCTATTAGACAAGGAACAAAGGCGTACCTTGGGTTGGAAAGTCGGTACCAAGATGGCTGTTGAATTGGCTGAACTTGATCGGCAAGTGCAAGACTTTCAGCGTCAAAAAGAAAGAATGGATATGAATCAAGAAAGATTTGAATCCTTTTTAAAAGTCATGAAAAAACACGGGCTAAATGCTCATAGGTTTAATGCCGAGGAAGAACTGGATAAGGCCCTTTCTACAACGGTACCACCTAATTTTATTCGAGACCTTGAAACGATTCAGAGTGCCAGTATGAGGCTCAATGAAATGATTAAAAATCCGGAACTGCTGGAGGGGAAATAGATGGATAAAAAAGCCCTCAAAGAAGTTGAGATAACCGATGTCATTAAACACGTTTTGAGAACTACCCAAGATTATAGCGGCGAGTATTCTACTAGCTGCAACATTGATTTTTTAATTAGCCAACCGATCAAATTGTCGGTTTTTGATAAAGACTATCTCATTGACCGTATAAAGATGATTGATTTTTACGGGGATGAAATTGTATTCAGCTTTGCAAATGATAAAGAACGGTTTTGCTGTTTCCCAGTTCCGAAAACACTCATTCACAAAATCTACATTAGGATTATTCAGGAGCAAAAAACAGGAGTCATGCAAGGCTGGCGTTTCGAGGATACATTGATTGAAATTTTACGCGGTGAAAGCATTGCCACTAGCTGTTATTAGGCAACAAAAGAGTAATTATGTTCGATAGGAGGGGAAGCATGGAGCTGAACAAAATTTATAATGCTGATTGTGTGGGCGAAAGTGGCATGAAGATCCTGCCGGATAAAAGCATAGACTTAATCCTTTGTGATTTGCCCTATGGCACTACAAATTGCGCTTGGGATACTGTTATCCCCTTCAACCTTCTTTGGAGCCAATATGAACGAATTATCAAGGACAACGGAGCAATTGTATTCTTCGCTCAATCTCCCTTCGATAAAGTACTAGGAGCCAGTAATTTGCCTCTATACCGCTACGAATGGATATGGGAGAAGAATAAGGCAACGGGCCATTTAAACGCCGACAAAATGCCAATGAAAGCTCACGAAAATCTATTAGTCTTTTATAAAAAGGCACCTGTTTATAATCCTCAAATGTCAATCGGCCATAAGCCAATGAATTACGCGAAGAATAATCATAATTCAGAGGTTTACGGAAAAGGGAAACAAACTATCTGTGATGTCGGGACAACAAAAAGATACCCAAGAAGTGTACTGCAATTTCAAATAGTCAATAACGATGATCCCGATAAGGTACATCCAACACAAAAGCCGGTCGAACTTTGCGAATACATGATTAAAACATATACCAATCCAGGCGCAGTAGTTTTAGATAACTGTTCTGGAAGCGGGTCAACACTCCTAGCAGCCCTTAACACGGACAGATATTATATCGGTTTTGAGAAACATGAACCATATTACAAGAAAAGTTTGGAGCGGATTGACCGGCATACGACCCAATTGTCACTAGTTTTATGAAATAGGAGGGAGAACCGTGAGGAAAGAATACGCCGTCTACAAAGGCGACGATCTACTGGTCATGGGAACAGCCCGGGAGTGCGCGGCAGAGCTTAACGTCAGGCCCGAGACTATCAGGTGGCATAGCACTCCAACAGGGCGCAAACGGTCAGCCAGTCGTAAGAAACAGGACAAGTGCCTTGTGGTTTTAAAGTTGGACGATTAATAAAGGGGGGAGGACGTGCAACTCACACTCTTTGAAGAATCTCGAGACTATCGCGAACACATTAAGTACCGGAAGGGCATTTTTAAAACTAAAACAGAAATAATCAAAGACCTTTATGCCGAGGGGAAAGAGCGGATCTACCACGTTCTTTCCTTCGGGGGAGGCACCCAGTCTTCACATCTTTTAGAACAGCACTTCCGCGGCGAAATACATTATGACTTTATCGTTTTTTCTGATACCGGGGCTGAGCCTGATTTCATCCATTCTCAGGTAGCTTGGTGGCAGCACAGACAAAAGGAGAATGGTAACACTACCCCATTCATTATCACCGGTCACAGCAGCATGGAGGGCGGTCTGGAAGAGATGCTAATGCGTTATATCCACACGGAGTATCAAAGGTTCCAGATGCCTGTTTACTGCAATAAGATCGATGAGGAAACAGGGCAGGAAGTTGCAGCTGGGATCATGCCCAGGCAATGCACGGTGGATTTTAAGATTGTTCCGGTAAAGCAAACAGTCCGGCGGGCTGTATTAAAGCAAGTTGGCTTAACTAATAAACAAAAGATGCCAGCCGACATTGCTTTCATTATCGATATCGGCTTTTCATTCGACGAGATCAGGAGAATTAACCTTTATAAATCGCCACAGTTTAAGTACATGTATTTAGCTTATCCCCTCGTGGAAGAAGGACTTACAACGCAAGACAGCATACAGTATTTGATTGAGAATGGCTTCCCTACAAAGCGATCACGCTGCTATTTCTGTCCATTTAATTGCGACAACAGGGACATAGGCATGGACTGGAATGAAATTATTGAGGATGAACCTCTATCATTCTTGAAAGCTTGCTATTTTGATAGCCAGCTGAGGGCGATTCAGAAGACAGGTAAGAAAAACATGCGCAGCATACCTTACCTGCATGAGAAGCGGATTCCTTTAGAGGATGTTTATCCGGATGAATACAGCACTCTGTCATCAGCTTATGAAAGTGAATTTTTAGTTTGGCGTAGCAAATGGGAGAAGCGGATCAAGGATAAGTACATTCTTACTGCTTAAGCCGATGGCGACAAAGTAAGCATTTTGCCGG